>JAAFHQ010000292.1 GCA_013298445.1 Chitinophagales bacterium
ACGGAATGGACCATAAAAGGCACTGGCATACTTGGCCGTATAAGCCATGATACCGGTGTCCATGTAGCCAGCCGCATCAAGTGCTTCGCGCATGTAACCTACTCTTCCGTCCATCATATCGGATGGGCCGAGCAGGTCGAAACCAGCAGCAGCTTGTGCTACCGCCATTTTTGCGAGAATCGGTAAAGTTTCGTCGTTGATGATCTTGCCATCGCGTACCAGGCCGTCGTGGCCATCAGTGCTGTACGGATCCATGGCAACATCACTAATCAGGCAGGTTTCGGGAAAACGGCTTTTGACTTCTGCAGCAATTTTGAGGTAAAAATTGTCCTCATCGTAGCCATAAGTAGCAAATTTGTCTTTGTACTGGTCTGGCACCACCGGAAACAGGATGAAGTTGGTAATTCCCAGGTTCAGGGAATCTTCCACTTCTTTTAATGTTTCCCGGAGGCCGAGTCGGTAGGTGTTAGGCAAAGCTTTCACGGGTTCACGTGAGTTTTCTTTGCTAACCAGAAACAGGGGCTGCACGAGGTGCTCTGTGGAAAGGTGTGTTTCCTGGATCATTCCTCTAATGGCAGCGTTTCTTCGATTACGTCTAGGTCTTTTTAGCATAAGTGTCCTATTAAAACAAAAACAATTAATGGTTTTGGGAGTCGCGACGTTTTGGTACCGGATCAAATCCGGAACCTCCCCAAGGATGACAGCGACCGATGCGTTTAAGCCCCATCCATACTCCCCGAATGCCCCACTCCTCGATGGCATCTACCATGTAAGCGGAACAACTTGGGCCATATGCACAATGCGGCCTAAACAAGGGCCAGATGGCAACCTTGTAGAATCGAATAGGAAGAATAAGAATAAATTTGACTAAGCGTTTCCAATTTTGGCTAAAAACCATGTTTCTTACCAATTAACTGCAATATAGTGCCATATCCCGAAGAAAACAAGTCATTCATCTGAAAATGACATTAATTTAGCAATATTATTATGTGAATGGGTTCCTTTCCAGCATCATCACGATTGATAAACCTGCTGCCGCACCGGATACAAACAGATTGTACTCTCTTTGTTTGATGCGAAACACATTGAATGCCAAGAAAGAAAACAGTAGAATTACAGCAACGATGGCGAGTTGACCCAATTCAACTCCCACGTTAAAGGCTAGGAGTTGTAATAATAAATCATTTTCTTTACCTGACATAGTCAGAGACCGAAAAAAATTTGAAA
Organism: Chitinophagales bacterium; assembly: GCA_013298445.1. Lineage (GTDB taxonomy): Bacteria > Bacteroidota > Bacteroidia > Chitinophagales > Saprospiraceae > Haliscomenobacter. Next base: position 1,228 of record JAAFHQ010000292.1, read on the forward strand.
AACCCATTCCGTGGATCAAACCAAAGATCAGGGCAAAAGCATAGTTTATATTTAAGTTACGATTAAAGGTACCACTGCGGATTTCCTTTTGATCAAATTTGTGAAAAATCACATTGTAAATCGAAGTGGTAAAAATGGTCAAAGGAATCAAAAATTCAATCAACTTGGTGTTCACCCCAATGATGTTCATCGCCGCCAAACCCAGGGTAAGTGAATGCCCGAGGGTAAATGCCGTCACCAAAATGGCGACTTTTCGCCACTCTTGTAAACGATAGATTGCACATAAGACAACAATAAAAAGGATGTGGTCGTATCCGGCCAGATCGGCAATGTGGGCAAAGCCCAGCTCAAGATAAGTTTGGAAAACTGATTGCATAACATAAAAATTGAGGAGCAAAGATAGGCTTTGCCCCTCAATCTGTTCGCCAAGTTGGCGACGAATGTCCAAAATCAGCTCAGTTTCTAATTTGTACGTTTATTTTACCAATTTGGCTTTCCATTCTTTTGGTGAAAAATCGATGGAATACAAGTCTTCAATTCTTTTTCCATCCCGCACCTCCGTCCGGCTGAAATACAATTTTTTACCCCTGGGCTGCATAAAAGGGCAAAAATCGCCTAGCTTGGAATTGATGTTGGGTCCAAGATTAAGGGGTTTCGACCAGTTGCCTTTTTGTTTAAAACTGATGTATAAGTCTGAGGCACCATAGCCACCAGGTTCTTGTCGCCAAAAAATGATAAAATCTTCTTTGGGTGAGATAAAGGGGTTGCTGTCATGGTTTGCGCTGTTGAGTACCGGGCCCAGGTTTTTAGGGATTTGATAGGCTCCATTGTGGTATTCACTCATGTACAGGTCGAGTTTACCTTGCCCTCCGGCCCGATTGGAGGAAAAATAGATGTTCCCGGATCTGGCAATGGTGGCATAAATATCTGAGCTATCGCTGTTGATAGCGGCTCCGAGGTGGAAGGGCTCGCTCCAACTGTTGCCATTGCGTTTTACGCCCCAGATGTCAAAATCTTCTTTGCTTTGCCCAGTGCTTAAAGGTCGGGTAGAGTTGAAAAGCAACAATTTTCCATCCGGTGAAAAGGCTGGATCAATGTCACTCCAGCGGGTACCTCGGGTGGAAAAAGGTGCACCTACAGGTTTGCTCCAGTCCCCGTTTTCAAGCGTAGAAGTAAAAAGATGCAAACTATCCCGGCCGCCGTAGGCTTTCACAAAAACGGCAATTTGCCCGTCTGGGGAAAGGGTCAACCCAAAAACTTGCCCATCAGAGAGGATGCCCGGGGCAAAAATTGTCGCTGTTTGAGCAAGTGGATGTAGCTGAAAAATCAAAAAGAGCGTACAGACAGCCCAAAATCGTGTAGTAAAAAGCATGTACTTTTGCATGGTGATTGATCGTTTTGGGTGCAAAAATGTAGCACGTTTTTGACCTGGTCTACCTGATTTATAAATCCATCAGCACACATGTATCAATTCGACAGCTTATTCGCGGCACTGAGCGGTTTGGGCATTGCCAATGGGATTTTGTTTGGCTTGTATCTCTTGCGAAAGGGGCAAGGCGAAGCCCAAACCACAAATCAATACCTCGGCTACTTCATGCTTTTGCTGAGTTTGCGCTTTGCCATCACTACGGTATCCTATTTTTACCGGAGTCAAGAGTGGTATGTTGTTGATGTGGGTTTGGTGATTAATTTGGCGCTGGGGCCTTGTTTTTTGGCTTATGTGTACAGCATTTTTAGGCGTCCACTTCCCACTTTCTTGTGGGTGAAACAGCTGCTGCCTGCAATTGGCCTGGGTGTTTTGGCTTTGTTGGCCCGGACTGTCCTTTCCCTCGGAACATTTTTTGAGCCTTTTAAAAATGGCTGGTTCATTGTCAATCAGCTGACCTTGTTGCACTGGATTTTGTATTTGGTGTATGCCTACCGATGGTCGAAGCTAATGTTGGCGGAAAAAATGGCACAAGGGGGGAGCGTACAAAAAATGCAAGAGTGGTTGTGGGGTTTGTTCCTGTTTATGGGCATCTTGATTTTGGGCTATAGCTTCAACAATGCCAAAGTCCTTTGTGTTATTTTTTGCCCCTTGTTTTACACGATCGTTGTTTATTTGATTTTGGCTTATTTTATTAAAAACTATAATTTATTTCAAAAAACTCAAGCCTGGGAAAAAGATAAGCCCTCCCCTATCAAAACCGAAAAAATTGCTCAACTCAAAGTGCAATTGCAAAAATTGATGGCGGAGGAGCAGGTTTTTCGCGACCCGGAGCTAAATCTCGATAAACTCGCCCAACAACTGGACAGCAGCACACACGCCCTTTCACACTACATCAACACTTATGAAGGCTGCAATTTCCCGGATTGGCTCAACCGTTTTCGGGTGGAGTACGTTTGTCAGCTGTTGCACGACCCACAATATGCTCAGTTAAAGATCGCAGCGTTGGCGTATGAAAGTGGGTTCAATACCTTGTCGGTGTTTAATGGGGCGTTTAAGAAGGTCGTGGGGTGTACGCCTTCGGAGTTTAGGAAGCAGCTACTTAAATGTTAATCTTCCGCCAACAAATTAAACTCATACGTCACCCTCACCAGTCCTGCCGTATTTTTCACATTCAATTTGCGCAACAAACTCTTGCGGTGTGAAATGACCGTTGTATCGCTGATGAACAACTTAGCGGCAATCTCATCGGTATTACATTCCTCAATGATCAGGCGCAGGATTTCTTTTTCGCGGCGGGTGATTTTGGGGATGTATTGCGAGCGAGAGGGCTTTTTGGCCTGCATCCCATCGAGGAGGCTATTGGTTACTTCTTTGCTGAAGTATTTTTCTCCTTGTTGAATGCTTTGAATGGCGGTGACGAGTTCGTCCTTACCTGCATTTTTCAACACATAACCATCAGCACCCGCTTTGACCATCTTGGTGATGAAGCCCGCTTCGCTGTGCATGGTCAGACTGAGCACTTTTTTATCCGGAAACCGTTTTTTGATTTCCTGACACACTTCAAAACCATTCATATCCGGCATATTGATGTCCAGCAGGATGAGGTCAATTTCTGCGTGGTGTTTTTCCAGGGTCTCCAGAGCACCTTTGCCATTCAGGGCCTGGTGAACGATGCTGATGCCTTCAGCTTTCTCCAACAGAGCCATGATGCCATCAATCAGCACCTGGTGATCGTCTACTACGAGGAGTTTAATGGTGTTTGGTGTTTCCATACTAGTTTTTAGGTGTTAAGGGGATGTCGATGTTAAAAGTGGCACCAGTTTGTGGAGAAGATTCTACCTCCATTTTGCCGCCCAGTAAAGCCAAACGGGACTGGATACTTTGCAACCCAATCCCCGGGTTTTGTAGTTTTTCAGCAGGATCAAAACCTTGACCATCGTCTTCAACTACAATATTTAATGCGCCATCTTCAACGCTGAGTTGCACGATCAATTCGCTGGCTTCGGCATGCCTTAAAGTATTTTTAACCAATTCCTGCACGATTCGATATACCGATACTGCCGTTTGATCATCAAAGGTATAATCCAGTCCATACGGAATAAAGCTCACTTCCAACCTACCTGAGCGGTTGATGCCTTCACATAAATCTTGTAAAGCGTACTCCAAGCCGTACTGCTGTAAAATGGCTGGCATCAAGTTATACGAAATTTTGCGCACCTCCGTGCAGGCCTCATCCAGCAGGTTATCCGCTTTTTGGTAAGCTTTGACCGCGTCGATGTCTGGTCTTTCGTTTTGTACGGCATTGAATTGCAACTTCACAGTGGCCAACAAGGTACCCAATCCATCGTGCAATTCCTGGGCAATACGTTTGCGCTCCTGTTCCTCTCCGTTGATCATGGAGCGCAATTGATCGGCCTCTCTTTGTTTTTCCAGGGCTGCCATACGTTCGGTTTGCACCCGCTTTTCAACTCCTGCGCGATAGTTTCGGAACAACAAATAAGCAATCAATACCCCAGCCAAAAGCGCTCCACCCAACAAGTAATTGAGTAGGTTTTTTTGGCGCAATTCCGCCCGATTACGGGCTATCTCGGTCTGTTGCAAACTGTCTCTCAGGGCAACATTGTCGAATCGGGCATTCATTTCACTGATGATGCGGGATTGTTCCAGGTTGAAAATGGAATCTTTCAAGTGTTGATGGCGATTGGAAAAAGTATAGGCAGCATTAAAATTGCCTTGCAGGGCATGCGCTTGAGCCAGGTTGTCCCATACGGCCAACAACTGTTCGCGACTGCCCGCAGTTTGCGCCACTTCTACGCAGGGTTGTAAACTGCGCAATGCTCCGGCGGCATCCTTCAGCTCAATTTGAATCCTGGCCATGTCCAAACGCGTTTCTATTTCGCCGAGGATTTCCCCGTTGGTGATTTTGGATTGTAAGGCTTTTCCAAAATAGCTCAGCGCTTTGCGGGAGGAGTCTACCTGTTGAAACAGCACCAAAGTGCGTCCAATTTCCAGGTCGTTGCCAATGCTGGAGAATCTCTGCCGCGCTTTTTGGTACCATTGTAGTGCCTCTGCTCGCTTGCCAATTTGGGCTTCATTTTCGCCCAAACAGCGTTGAATTTCCGCCGCCTTGAAGGTGTTGTTTTTCACCAAGGCCAGCTTCAAACTGCGGTTGAGATAGACATTGGAACTTTGGAGCTGATTCTGCTGACGGTAGGCCAAGCCAAGGCTGTACAACAACTCCATTTGCTGTAAAGAATCCCGGATTGAGGTTGCCAATTGTAAAGCCTTGAGCCGATGAGCCTGGGCCTGGGGGTAATCCCCGGTTTGTTGCAACAATTCCGCTAGCTCCTGGTGATCCCCGATCAAATTGCGTTGATCTTTGGTTTTAGCGCGCAAAGCGATCAATTCTTCCAGGTAAACCTGTGCCTGAAGGAGTGCTCCATCCTGATTTTTATAGTTGGTTGCCAATTGGGTGAGCAATTCTATCGCCAAGGTTTTATCCCGCAATTGTTGAGCAAGGGCTTTTCCTTTTTTTAGGTAAAAATTAGCTTGGCTCAGGTGGTTTTGCAGACTGTACACTTTTGCCCACAAGTTGTAGGCACGGGCCAAAGTAGCCTGATCCTGAGCAGGATCCGCCTTTTTTTCCAATCTAGTCAATAGCGCTTCTGCTTCTGGCCAACTCCCTTCGATAAAATGCACTTCTGCGTGTTTCAACCAGACCAGGAGTAAACGAGGGCGGTCCGCAGGAGATTGAGCCCAGTTTGCACAAAGCTCTAGCTGATCTTTGGCGCGGGCATAGTCGCCGATGTAAAAACAAGATTCAGCAAGACCAAGACCTGCTTCGATCTGCAATGGGTGCTGTCGTTTTAATTTTGCTTGCTGAAGGGCTTTATTAAAAAACCATTGCGCAGAATCGGGCTGGTCCTGCTCCAGATGGGATTGAGCTTTTTTAATGAGTTCGGGGGTAGAAAGGGCTAGGGCGGGGCATAGCTTGGGCAAAACTGCCAGAAGCAGCACATAGAGCAGCATGTTTATCCGAGCTTCTGGTCGCATTAATAAATCTGGGTTTTGATCAAAAATATAAGGTTAAGCTGGTCCGCCAGGCATTATAGCCAGTTTGATTGCTATTCTGAACGGATTGAAAGCAATAAGCACTACGCAACAGGATAAAATCTTTGATTTTGGCTCCTAATACAATAGAATTGCGCAATACGGCCTGGTCCCAATCGTCCGAAAATTGTAGGGTTTCTATGCGCCAAGCTGCATAGGTGCCCACCAAAAAAGGAAATTCGTATTTCGTGTCCACCCAAGCTGAAAAAGCATTGAAGTTCTGATTTTGGGTGTATCGCTTACTCGTTGGGCTGTATTCTGGCACTCGATAAAAACCAGCGGTCAATTCACCCGACCATTCAAAATGTCCGGCTCCGAGTACAAAATCAGTACCCACCAGGACTTGTTGATAGCCAGTTCGGTCAATTAGCTGCTCATTCAAGGGGTGGTTTTGTAAAAATTTACCGAAGCTGCCCGAAAAACCTTGTTTCCAAAAATACTTCGGCTGTAGCTTCAGGCGAGCCATTACGCCGTAATTGAGGGGATCAAAGTTGAAGTTTCGTGGTAGGTTCGGCGATGCAGTGGTCAACGCGAATTCCAGGGAACTTTTCCCGGGTTTGATGTTCCAACGGGCTTTAAGTCCATT
>JAAFHQ010000293.1 GCA_013298445.1 Chitinophagales bacterium
TTAAATATTGTTGGCTTCAATTCACCCATTCCAACAAGCATCCCGGAGCAATTTCATCTGTTGGAGGCCCAGTTTGTGGGCATATTCAATATTGCGCTGTGGAATGTTTTCAGGGTCAGGGTAATTCGCCAACGCTTGATCAAGGCTGGATTCGCGGAGCAAATGCAGCATGGGATACAAGGATCGATTGGTGTAATTGGCAGCGTCATCGGCAGGTGCGTCGGCAAACTGGTAATCTGGATGAAAACTCGCTACCTGGTAAATGCCTTCGTAGTCATTGTCCAGGAGCATGTCTTCACAATTTTCGATCAGGAGCAGGTAGTCTTTAAAAGCATTAAAGGCCCGGGGAAAAATCACCAATGTTGTTTCGATGTTTTCTTCTTCATCCAACAGGCCACATTCGGCAAACATAGCCTCCAAACAAACGTCCATATCCTCCGAGTGAACGACTACATATCGGATGCTTCCCCTTTGAACTTCGCGCTGCGCAAATGGACAAAAGTTGCAGCCGACGATTACTTTTTTGATCCAGGCCTGGGTTTGGCTGACGATGATTTCATCACTAGGGAGTTCTTTTTTTGATGGGGATGTTTTTGACATGTAGCTGTTTTGAACAAAAATGAGTTGTGAAGGTGGGCTTTTTTTGGCAGGGATAATAATTATGGCGATGATATTATTGAGTTATACTTGAATTAGGCTTCTTTGGCACCTGGTAACCAGAGATCAGTTCCGATTACCAAGCGCCAAAAATGAATGTCCTTTATTTGGACTTATTGATTTTCAATTGCAAGGTAAAATCTCCCTCCTGTAGACCATTGGCCCCTACCACTCCAATGATGACCTGATAAGGATTGTTGATGGCCAAAATGTCGTAGATTCTACGGGTGTGATCCTGGGTTTGGCCTCGTTTTTTGTAATCCCATTTGTGCTCTGCTTCACAGCGAATACAGGAACTCAAATTAGGCACCGTGTTGTTGTTCGCAACCTTACCTACTTCGTAAGCGTAAATGCTGAAATTGGCCTTTTCATCGGCGGGTATCAGTAAAATTTCCATTTCTGAAAAATTAGGGAGATCCAGGGCATATAGCACGTGGTTGCCGGTGAATTTTTGCACCTGAGTTTGTGGGAAACAAGCCACGGCACTATTCCAGGCCCAAGACAAGTCGGACATAATTTTGCCATCTTTCAAGTTTCCTTTGACACTGAACGCCTCGTTGGGTTTGAGGGTCAACCAAATGGGCTCCTGCTCTTTTTGGGCCAAAAGTTGAAGACTTGCCAGGATGCAGGCAAGAACAAAAAAAGTGTTTTTTTTCATCGGAATTGTGGGTTATGTGGTTGATGGGTTTGCCATTTTTTGGTTGTGAAATACCAGAATCAAAATTAGTGGGAATAATTTTTAGTTCCTTCACCCAAATGGGTGATTTAGAAATCGGCTCAAGGAATCAGGTTACGGAGTTTTGTCATCGCTTCCGAATGAGACCATTCACACCTTAATTTTGGAAGACAATGGTAAAATACAATTTTGACGTTTAATAAAAGTGATGATCGGTCAAATCCCTATCTTTGGCGCTTCAAAATCATTTAAGCCCATATGTTCAACATCACCCAACTCCACATTTACCCGGTCAAATCCCTGGCAGGTATTGCCGTTCAGGAAGCAGTAGTCACCGAAAGAGGCTTTCAACATGATCGCCGTTGGCTCTTGATCAATGAAAACAATCGATTCCTTACCCAACGGGAATTTGGGGCTTTAGCTCTGTTAGAAACAGAAATTTCCACTGAACACCTAATCATCCGGCATCGCACCAAACCCGAGCTGGGCTTGCTCGAAGTACCTCTCCAGACCAATTCCGATGAGCGCTTAACTGTACAAATTTGGGACGACTTTTGCGATGCCTTAGCCATAGATAAGGCTGCCGATGCCTGGTTGAGTGAAGCGCTAGAGGCCAAGGTGCGTTTGGTTTACCTACCCGATGATTCGCCAAGGCAGGTTGAGCCCGAGCGGGTGAAAATGCCCATGAATGTAAGCTTTGCCGACGCTTACCCTTATTTGTTGCTGGGCGAAACCTCGCTCAATGATCTGAATCAACGCCTGGCTGAACCCGTTCCCATGAATCGTTTTCGGCCCAATATTGTGTTTGATGGTGCTGCTGCTTATCAGGAAGACAGCTGGGGTGATCTGCTGATTGGCGGAGTGCCTTTTCGGGGCATCAAGCCCTGCGGTCGCTGTATCTTAACCACCACAGATCAAAATACCGGGATACGCCATCAGGGAGGCGATCCGCTCAAAACGCTGGCAACCTACCGTACGCAGGGGAACAAAGTGCTCTTTGGAATGAATTTGATTACTTTGGGCACAGGTATTATTCGGGTGGGAGATGAATTGGTGGTGCTTTAAATTGAGCTTACTTCTTCAAGCGCCCCATCTGTTTGTGTACCATAAAGCCCAAACCACTGGAGTAAATCTCAACTTTCCCATTGCCAACACCCTTTAAAGGCATTTGGGCAAACCAATTGAGCTGCAAACTCAGGCCTGGCCGAATGGTCTTCTCAATTCCAATTCCCATTTGGGCCATGGATAACCAGTAGTTTTTATCCTGACTGCTCGACCAATGATAAAGCAGTCCTGGATAGTCTTTGGCGTAATAAAACTCATACTCTTCTTTTAGAATGGTCCAGGAAGAAGATCCGAGGGAGACAAAACTTTTGAACTTAGGCTTGGCCAACCAATTGTAGCGCAAATCCACACTCCATTGCAACATATCACAAGTGCCTTCCGTAGAATTGGGATACGAACGGGTGGGCCAAAAACCAGTCGGAGCTACGTATTCTTTCTGATCCGCGATGTAATTTTTGAGCAAATACTGTCCGGATGCCTGAAAAACCCAACGTTTGCCAATGCGGTAATCAAAGGCTAAGCCTGCATTTAAGCCATAAGCAGTACTGCCATTGGCATTTACCGAGGCTAAATCCGGGCCAGCACTCAGGCCGATGCCCCAGGATTTTGCTTGAGCGATTGGACGTTTTTGGATGGTATTAAAACCGTTAGGTATCTTAGGCAATTGCTCAGGTGATGCATCCGAATGAACTTCATTCAAAGCTAAGGCTCCTGGTAAAGCTTCTAAAACAATCCAATCAGGCGCATCAACTCGGTAAACATTTAAAACAGTGTCCTTTTTTGATGTACCATTTACATTTGGTAAAACAACAGCAAGGTCCTCGACAAATTTAGACTTGTTCTGATAAAATTGTGCTTTTGCCTTTGTCTGATTTCCAGCCAATGGTTTAGCATGTTTACGAGAACCCTGCTGTTCCGATTCAAATAAGCGTGGTGTGGTTTTGGAAAAATTGGTTTGGTTACCAGTTTGGTTCACATCTCCTTTTTCTTGTTGGTCTTTAGCCGCAGCAAGTTCTGAATGGGAAGCCTTTTCCGGAGTTTGTCCGGGTGGATTCAGCCGTAAATCCTGCTTTGACTTGGTTTTATGTTTTTGGCCAGAATTTGAATTTCCTGCAACTGGGCCAGTGTATTTTTCTTTTTTGATTTTTTGCTCAAAAACACCCATTCCTTGAATGCCCCAAAGCAATCCAGCCCCTAACGACACAAACAATAAAAAGAATAGCCAGATCAGTCCACGCCGCCGCTTGCGCGCTGCGTAGTCCAATTTTTGATCCATCCGGTTCCATGCTTCCTCGTTGAAGGGAATGTCTGGATCTTCTGAAGCCCGCCTGTACAAATCATCTACAAAATCCTTCATGGCAATTCAAGTCTATACTTATTGCTGCATTTGTTGCAGGATCAATTGCCGCAAACGCTCACGTGCTTTGGATAAATTTGATTTGGAGGTCCCTACAGAAATCCCCAATTGTTGTGAAATTTCCTCATGGGTAAAGCCATCCAAAACATACAAGTTAAAAACAGTGCGGTAAGCCGTGGAAAGCGACCGCACCAGTTTCATCAGTTCCTGAAAACCCAACCTAGCCAGGATTTCTTCGGTGTCGGGAATATTATATTCAGTGTCCATCAGTGTGCCAATTTTGAGTTTCTGTTTCTGCTTGATGTGGTTGATCGCCGTATTGATCAGAATTCGCCGGAACCACGGTTTAAAAGGCAGTTGAGGATCGTAACGATTAATGTTCAGAAAAACCTTTAAAAAAGCATCGTTGGCTACTTCAATGGCCTCATCTTCGCTGTCACAATAACGCAAACAAATCGACATGGCGTAACCATAAAACTGCCGGTACAGTTCCTTTTGAGCTGCACGATCTTTGCGCCGGCAACCCTCCAGTACATCAGCCATTTCACGGTTCTCCATATGAGTGCTCGAATGTTTTTAACCCAGTACAAGTCTAGGCTAAAAAGCGTTGCTTTGTTGCTTTATTTTTTTGAAATAATGTGCACTAAAATTTAAAATTAGTACTTTTCGTTATTCTAAGCAATACATCCAATGAACCACCAAACCTTATGAAAAAACTTTATTCCCTTTTTATTGGCATCGATACTTATCATCCTGATTCAAAAATCACTCCGCTGGATGGTTGCCGTAACGATGTAACCGCAATAAAAGACTTTTTGAGCAACACCTACGCCAAAGCGTTTGATTTAGCACCAAGCCTGACCCTCTTGAACCAGGATGCTACCTACCAAAATATCTGTAAATTCCTTGGCCCTGATCACCTGTCCAAAGCGGGCAAAGACGATGTGGTGCTATTGTATTACAGCGGCCATGGCACCCAGGAGAAAGCAGCACCTGAATTCGAATGGCTCGACCCAACCGGGGTTCAGGAAGCAATGGTTTGTTACGATAGTGGCCTGAAGGATAAATTTTGCCTTTCGGATAAGGAGATCCGTGTATTGTTGCAACAAGTTCAACAAAAAGGCGCGCATGTGCTGACGATTTTTGACTGTTGCCATTCCGGAACCATGACCAGAGCCATTGACGATGTCAACCATGGAAAATCCCGGCAATTCTTTTTCCCGGAACGGACCGAAGCACGCCCCTACGCCTCTTATTTGAATGGTTTTTTTGTCAAAAACTTTCCTCAAGGACCGCGAAGCAACCAACTGCCATTGGCAACTCATTTGATGATGTCGGCCTGTGACCGACAAGAGAAAGCCTTTGAGTTGAAAAATCAACGGGGAATGTTTTCTTTCAATTTGTTGAACGTCCTAGCCAACGATCCTGATGTCAGTTATGCTGATTTATACACCCGTTGTCAGGCTTCGATGTTTCGTTCGGCTGAAAAACAACACCCGCAATTCGAACCCATTGCTGGTTTCGATCCTTATCAGAAATTTTTGAATTTGGGTTCAGCCAAAGACCTTTCTCAACGCAAGGTCTATTTATTAAGCGCCAATGACAAAAATGCCTGGAACATCAATTGTGGTGCTATTCATGGGCTTTCAACCGAGTTAAATAAAATTGCCGAGTTTGAGATTGTGGACCAGAAGACGGGCAAGTCACTGGGGCGAGCCAGTACCAGCAGCGTTGGATTCCAGGACAGTACAGTGGTTTTGGCCGATAATTTGGCCCTAGATATGAACGGCAGTTATGACGTGAGGTTGCTCAGTTTGCCCAGTACCCCCTATGCCATCACACTCAAAACTACCGAAAAAGGGAAAAAGCGTTATCAAACTTTTTGGAGTACTCAACAAAAAATGGGTAAAAGCCGCCTGTCCCCCTATTTTGAATTGGTTGAAGGGAAAGTGGGTGGTAAATATCGATTGGACCTGGACCAGGATGTGTTGGAAATTTACAACCAGGAAAGCAACACCTTACTGAAGAGAATTGGTGGAGATGATGATGATAAGGTATTTGAATTGGCATTGGAAGTCCTGGATGGCATTGCAAAATGGGAGCAAAATTTGTTATTGGATAACCGTAGCACTCAATTCAATAAGAATGCTTTTCAAATTATCATAAAAAACTCGGAGACTGGACAAGTACTAACCAAAGGTATTTTTGACCCTGCTAATCCCAATATGGAAGTGATCAATGTCCAAGTTGGAAAAAACTTGAACGGTAATTTCATCTTACCCATTGATCTGGAGCTCAAAAATGCCAGTGGCACCACTCTTTTTTATAAGGCCTTGTATTTTTCACCAGATTATGGCATCAGATCTTTAAATGGTGAATACCTAACTGTAGATGAAATCCCGACACAAGATCAATTCATCCAACCTGAGCTTTTGGAATTTGAAGTGGAGAAAGGGAAAAAAGAAACCATTGAAATCATCAAATTTATCATTAGTGCCACTAAAGTCAACGAAGAATTTTTGCTGGAAAAAGATGGCATAGTAGGATTAGGCGAAACAGAAGAATTTTGGAAAGCTTCTGGTTCAGCTGAGCTTTTTGGAGGTGGCAAAGGCCTGTTACCCAAAGTCCAACAGAAAAAAGCCCCCGAAAACGAATGGTTCAGCAAAACCCTGGTTTTTAAATTGAGTGCCCAAGCTGGGGAAGTCAATAAAACCGAAACCAAACTGGCCGGTGGAAAAATCACCATTAAAGGACATGAGACCTTCCGGGCCAATGTTTCCCTTTCTTCAGCGGGTAGCTCCACACGTGATCTGAACAGTGTAGCCTCCTTGCCCCAGATTTTGGGTTGGAAAAACCTTATGTCTCTGGAATATTCCAGTCGGGATTTAAGCGGCAACAGTGCAGATACCTTAGAGTTGAATGATTTGCAAAATGATGCAGATCTCGAAAAAAATCCCTTGATCATTGAGTTGGATGAACAATTGAAGGATGGCGAATTCATCCTCCCCCTAACCTTTGATGGAGAAGACTTTATCCCAGTTGGTGACGCAAAATCCAATGCTGCGGGCAAGGTTGAGATCGCTATTCGCAACATTCCAGATGTAAAAGCTGAGAGTAAAAGTGTGTTTCGTGCGCTCAAGCTGTGTTTTTTCAAAGTGGTGCTGGGCAGTGAGAACCTCAATAAACTCTGCTGGATTGAATACAAAGAGGGAAAACCCATTTACCACGACACTGGCGTAAAAGAAAAAGTAAGCAAAGCCAAAAACGTCCTACTGGTCGTTCATGGAATCATCGGCAATACTCAGGAAATGGCCATGGGTATGGAGCAAGCCCTTCGGGACAAAACAGTAGACCTCGTGCTCGCCTACGATTACGAAAACCTCAACTCCACCATCGATGCCAATGCTGGGAAGTTGAAAGAAGCACTGGCAGCAGTAGGAATTAAGGCTGAGAGAAGAGGTATGCTTCGGAAAAAGTTCACGATCCTGGCGCATTCCATGGGCGGGCTGGTTTCTCGTTACTATATTGAACAATTGGGCGGTAATACAGTAGTGACTAAACTCATCCTCGCTGGGACGCCCAATGG
>JAAFHQ010000294.1 GCA_013298445.1 Chitinophagales bacterium
CTGTGGTTCTTTGTGTTTTCTCTGTGAAAATTCGTCGCTTTGGTATTTTTGTGTCAATGCACCCCGTGCATCCACCTCCGCAACAAGGGAATCAACAAAGCGAGTACCGCCATGACGCCCAGCACCACATAGATCCCCCACAACAGGTAAGTATCCGTATACACTACCAAGGACTCGGTTCTGCTCAAGTCGGCGCCATCTGCATTCGCACCTGCGGTCAACTTGCCAATCTCACTGGCCATACTGTTGCCCAGAGAAATGCCCAAATACCAGGCCCCCATTACAAAACCCAACATTTTTGACGGCGACAATTTACTGATCATAGAAAGACCTACCGGAGAGATGCTCAACTCGCCAGAAGAATGGAAAAAATACATCAATACCAGGAAAACCAGGGGCATCAACCCATCCGTTGCGAAGGCGCGAGCACCCCACACAATTAAAGCAAAGCCAATCGCGATTTGGAGCAAGGCCAACAGAAATTTTAAAGGGGTGCTGGGCTCCAATTTCCTTTTGCCCAGCCAAAGCCACAACCAGGAGTAAATGGGTGCCAGCAATATGACAAAAAAGCCATTCAGGGCGCCAAACTGCGCTGCTGGAATCTCCATTCCCGCCACCATTCGATTGACGTTTTTATCGGTAAACAGGGCAATTGATCCTCCTGCCTGTTCAAACAACATCCAAAAAACAGCATAAAAAAAGAACAAAAACACCACAACCAGGAGTCGTTGGCCTTCCTTTCGATCTGGCATCCTCAATGCCGACCACACGAGATAGCCCAAAATACCGATGCTTACGATGAGCAATACCCGATTCAATATGGCATTGGGATTGAGTAAAAACATCACCACGGGAACCAGCAAGATGGTGCCCAAGACAATGGCCGAATTGGCACTGAAGCCTGCCAACAAGGGCTTTCTGCCCGCCTGTGGGTCGATAGGTAAACCTTTATCCCCAAAATATTTTGGCCCTAGCCAGGCAAAGAGGATCAGACCAAAGGTCATCCCAATCCCGGCCAATCCAAAGCCATAATGCCAGCCAACGCGCTGACCAACATACCCGCAGGTAAGCATCGCGAGCAAGGAACCCGTATTGACCCCCATGTAAAAAATGGAGTAGGCACTGTCTTTTCGAGGGTCGTCCAACTCGTAAAATGTACCCAGGAAACTCGACATATTGGGTTTAAAATAGCCGTTGCCCAAAATAATAATGGCCAAGGACATAAAAAAGATGGTCTGGTTGCTCTCAAAACCCGGCAAACCCTGCATCCCCAGCGTAATGTGCCCGATCGCCATCAAGGCAGCGCCAATGATGACTGATCGTCGAAAGCCAAAAAAGCGGTCGGCAATCATCCCGCCCACGACTGGAAACAAATAAGCCATCGCTGTATACGCTCCATATACGCCCAGTGCCTTGGTGTTGGCTTGCTGCTCACCCAAATTGGCGTACAATACCTTGGCCATGTATAAAGTGAGCAAAGCCCGCATGCCATAGTAGGAAAAGCGTTCCCACATCTCAGTGAGAAAGATAATTACAATGGCCTTGGGGTGGATTTTTCGGTTGGCATAAATGACGATCGGTATCCAGATCAGTACAAATACCCAGCCTGAAATCAGGAGCAATTGAGCGATGTCTAGCATAATTTGGAATTAAATACGTCAGGCCCCGATTTCTTCGCCAGCCTTCAGTTTTTCAGTGTTTTCATACATTTGCAACGCCTCGATGATGCCTTCAATGTCGCCTTCCAATACCCGATCCAGGTTGTACAGGGTCAGGTTGATGCGGTGATCGGTGAGGCGGTTTTGGGGGAAATTGTAGGTGCGGATTTTGTCCGAACGGTCGCCACTCCCGACCAGCGATTTGCGCTTGGCAGCTTGCTCCGATTCGTGAGCTCGCTTGCGTTGCTCATAGATTTTTTGGTACAGGCGTTGTATGGCGATTTCTCGGTTTTGAATCTGTGAACGGCCATCGGTACTTTCCGCAACCACCCCAGTAGGAAGGTGGGTAAAACGTACGCCCGATTCCGTTTTGTTGACGTGCTGACCACCAGCACCACTGGAGCGGAAAGTGTCTACCTTGAGGTCTTCTTTGCGAATTTCCAGGTCTTCCATTTCTAATTTGGGCATGACCACAACGGTTGCAGCAGAGGTATGCACCCTGCCTTGAGATTCGGTCTTGGGTACCCGTTGTACACGGTGAGCACCGGACTCAAATTTGAGGGTACCGTACACATCTTCGCCCTGTATCTCCAACACCAGTTTGTTGTATCCACCCACGGTACCTTCGTTGATTTCCATGGCTTCCACCTTCCAACCCTTGCCTTCAAAATAGCGAGTATACATGCGGTAGAGGTCGCCGGCAAAAAGGCTGGCTTCGTCTCCACCTGTCCCCGAACGGATTTCAAAAATCACGTCGCGTGCGTCTTCTGGGTCTTTGGGAATCAGCAGGTACTTGATTTTTTCGTCCAATTCCTCCAACTGCGGCAGGATTTGGTTCAATTCCTCTTGGGCCATTTCCCGCATTTCAGGGTCTTCATCGCTGAGTGCTTGTTTGGCCGAGTCGCGATTGCTCGACAAGTTTTTGTATTCAAGGTAAGCCTCTACAATAGGCTTGAGGTCTTTGTAATTTTTGCTCACCTTTTTATACCGGTCCATGTCCATAATAATGTCGGGATCCGACATCTGCTCCTCCAAATTCAGGTACCGATCATAAATGGCTTCCAACTTGTCCAACATAACCTTAATAGATTGTGAAAATCGTTTAAAAGTTTTATTTTAAACTAAGTTCATAAAAATGCCGATTTGCCAGAATGAACTTAAAATCTAAAAAAAACTTAATATTGTTCGCAAAATTATCATATTTTTTGCATCTTGCAGAAAATTATCCAGCCTGTACGCCTCGATAGCCCGTTTCTTTGCCCTGAACATAGATAGGAAATCCGTTTTATCAACTGACGTGACCGCTAGAGGTTTTTCGCGTCAAAGTTGAAGTCTTTTTACTATGCGACAAAAATCAAAAGCATAAGCCTGCGATAGGTAGTCGTTTATACAATAAGCTTTCTTGCATGGCGTTAATTCTTTGCATGGAAACCGCAACCGAACGGTGTTCCATTGTGGTAACAAACGATGGCAAAATCCTTGGGCAAGCTACATCTTCCGGTGATTTTGAACATAGCGCCCAATTGACCATATTGGTGAATGCTGCTTTGCAGCAAAGCCAATGTCAGTTAGCGGATTTGGATGCAATTGCCATCAGTATTGGCCCGGGGTCTTACACGTCCCTTAGAAGTGGACTTAGTACCGCAAAAGGTTTGTGTTATGGATTGGATGTGCCATTGTTATCCATTGATTCTTTGAGTATCATTGCCGCTGGCAGCATTCAGGAGCAAAAGTACGCTACGGATAGCCTTTATGTGCCTATGATTGACGCCCGCAGGATGGAAGTATACACAGCAGTATATGCTGCATCGGGAGAAGTTCTTGAAAAGTCGTCTGCCATGATTTTGACCAGTGAAAGTTTCAGCGACTATTTTGACCGTGGAGTCCCGCTGGTTTTTGCGGGCAACGGTGCACCCAAGTTTTCGCCCATTACCTCATCAGCCTTTGCTCATTTTAGTCCGGTACGTTCAAGCGCCATTTATATGCCAACTTTGGCTGAAAAGGCGTTTCAACAAAAGGCATTTGCTGATGTGGCTTATTTGGAGCCCCATTACCTAAAACCTCCAAACATCACGGTTCCCAAAAAAATGCAGTTGGGATCGTAATTTTTAATTATTAATAAAATTTGGCATACGTTTTGTATGTTGAGCTTTATAAGAGGCAAAAATCCATTGTGTTTTTAACAAAGTGCATGAAATGAGAAAGCAAAAAAACGACGTGATCACCCTGAAAAAAGGGCAAACCGAAATCGAACTTGATTACGCAGAATTGCGTAAGGCGGTACTGGTACTGCGTGCCATCAACCACAAGCTTCGCCAAAGAATCATTGATCTGCTGGAAGAAAACGAAGCCATGACTGTGACGGAAATTTACGTCAAACTCCGCTTGGAACAGTCGGTCGCTTCCCAACATTTGGCTATCCTGCGCCGTGCTGGCGTTGTACAAACGGATCGCAGTGGCAAATTCATCCACTATTCATTGAACAAAGATCGCATCGAGCAAATTTCCCGTCTGGTTGAAGAACTAACCGGGCAACAATAATGGCGAAGACGCACTTGTTGCGTCTTTGCCATTTTGTACTATTACGACTTGTATTTTTTAGGCTTATACATTCTTTTTTTTGCAAATGTGCAATTGCATTCCGGAGTTTTTGTCTGAAAATCAGGCAAAACTGAATTTTTTTCTTGTGAGGAAATAAAAAAAAATGCATATTTGCTTTTGCAATTTTTAATGTAACATTACTATGAGAAACACACAAGTAGGAGTTAATCCTGAAAAGCTGGAAGCTGCTTCAGAGCTTCTTCGCGCGTTAGCGCATCCACTCCGCCTCCAAATCGTTGAGTTCATTGATCAAAACGATGCCATCAATGTGAACAAAATCTACAACACGCTGAAGTTGGAGCAGTCCATTACTTCTCAGCATTTGCGGGTTTTGCGCACTACTGACCTGGTCAGCACGGAGCGTGAAGGCAAATTCATTCACTATCGCGTCGATTATGACAAAATCGATCAGACAGTGAAAGCCATTCGGAATTTTCTGAAGAAATAAGAGCTCGTTAACAAGCTCTAAGGCTGGTGATTTCGGATTTCGGATTTCGGTGATGTCTTACCGAAATCCGAAATCCTGAGATCCGAAATTATTGGATAGTCGCTTTTGCTCCTACCTTAATATTTACCTTTTGATTGGCCAGCACCCTTACTGACTTACCCGGGTTGCTGTTTTGCGTTGAGATATAGGCTTGTAAACGCAGCTTTTTTGCTGTACGCATCCGTGCAAAACGAATTTCCTCAAATTTGACTGTAGTTGCTTTGTTGCCAGAGGTGGTACTGATGCCTGCTGCATTGGTTTTTGCTCCAGGAATAATTTGGGCAGTTCCCTGAAACAAAGAATCCAGCACCTGGCCAGTACCGCTCAAAAAGTAGCCCTGCATGGCAATGTCCAGGGGCATTTCATTGTCTGCCACTATTTTAAATTCCAATTCCTTGATCTTCTTGTATTGCTCCAAGTCAATGTCGTAAATGTCTTGAGCAACAAAGTTGGATACACTTCCATACAAGGGGAGTTCCACCTCTACTTGCACCCGGTAAAAACTTTTGTCGGTAATGAAGCCCTTTTGGCCTGTATTGCCCTCGGGATTGGTAAAGGCATCGACGTCGTAAGCAACCGCAGTTGGCCCTGAACCAAATAGTATGTCTACATTCGAGTTGGTTTTATCAAAAGTAAAGGTATCGCGTTTGGTCTGCCCCACTTCATTGATTCGGGGATAAGGAAACTCGATTCCATTGCGTAGAAATACACTTTCAATCCCCAGTTGGCGGCCATCTACGGTAAATACTTTAAAGTCGCGCACAATTGAGCGTGAAGGTATTCCAAAAGCATTTTCCAGGAAAAAGGACACCTTCGGGTCGGCAAAATAGATGTCCCCTTTGATGTAGTTTTTAAAAAAGTCAATCTTTACGGTATCTCGCCCCCCCTCATACAAGAGGCTGCCAAAAAAACCTTCAGCATAAGAAAACTGCAAATTGGTAATGCGCACCAAAAACAAACCGGCATTGACCGAAGCTCCAGCTGGTGTTTTAGCCTCGTACTCAATATAAACCGTATCGTTTTTGGGTAAAAAAGTATAACCGACTAAAGATGTTGGGGCCAATTGATTGGTTGCCGAAGGGCGAGCACCAGAGCCACTGTAGCCCGCAATATCGGTGGTGAATGTGAACGGTTTTCCATCCTTGAGCAATTGGGGCATGGTTAGTTTAACAGAAATGGGCTCAGAATTGGGATTTTCCACGTAATACGAAAATTCACCTCTTTTTAAATCTACCCGATCAATTTTAACCCCATTGGGTAAATTAAAGGGCAGGGGCATTTTTTTGCTGAGTACAGGCACCAAAGGAGGCAGTGCACTGGTCAGGGTACCAAAAATCTCGTCACTGGTCCGAGTGATGATGTCTCCAATGTAGCGAAATCTGATGCCTCCATTGGGGTCAACCACAATACCAGAAAGGTCGTCCACACTATTCAGGATTTCCTGTAAGGTCGTATTGGAATTGACTATCGGAAAGGCTACCTCTGGTTGAAAATTGGAAACTTCCCAGTCTTCAAGGTTATTGAGCTTGCTGCAAGCCGTGCCTATCAGTAGGAGTAGACAAAATAAAAGGAAGTGCTTCATGGTTTTTGGGTTTGAGGAACACCACCACACTATTGGCTGTTCCTGAACGCCGATTCCAGGCGTTGTACGTATTGGGAGAAGGTCTGTTTGGTAAATAAACGAAAAGTAAGGGCTGCTTCGTCTAGCAGATTGAGGTTAAAAAGTGCGTAGTCAAAATGATGTTCTATTCCAGCGCTCAGGTATTCCCGGTTTTTGGCGATCAGCGCTTGCTCTGCACTGGAGATATTGTTGTCTCCACCTGCATCAATGTATTTCTTGAGGCGTACTTCACAAACTTCCATCGCCTGGCTGAGGATGCTCAGGTCCCGGGCCGCATTCCCCAACAATTTGCGCTGAAAAAGCAATCCTTCCATAGCGATCGCGCGATCTGATTTGATTTCACGATCGGTTTTCTCTACCGAATAATAATGCTCATCAATGTCCTGATTGAATTGGTTGGCCACATCGCAATGCAAACGCGCCAATTCAATCATCGGCTCAATGATCGCCCGAAACTTATTCTCCAAAATTTGGTGATAGGCTTTTTCACCGCGCATGCTGCCCTGCTCGTGTGGGTCGTGAACATCGATCAGGTATTGCATCAGGGTATTGCCCGCAAAAGCAACTGGCTCATGGTCAACGGCACGGGTTTGACTCAATAATTTAGAAAAACCTGCGGCAAGTTGTTCAAATTGCTGGTTTTTTTCCAAAATCTCATCCAGCGATTCCTTCCCATCCTCTGGAAAAATCGTACGGTCCTCAATTGGAGGATAAATTTCTTCCCGTTCCACTTGCTGGTCTTTTTTTTCACCAGTTCCGCCTGGTGGTTCAAAAAAAGCATCAAAGGGATTGCTCGGCATTGGCACAAGATTTTGCGCTAAATTAGTAAAAAAGGTTGAGAAAGTTGAGTGAGGTTTAGGAAGGTTTAGGCTACCGCAGCGGCTCTAGGCGCGATCTTGTCCAAGTCGCTCGCGGCAGCCTAAACCTTCCTCAACTTTCCTAAACCTTCCTCAACTTTTTTTTC
>JAAFHQ010000295.1 GCA_013298445.1 Chitinophagales bacterium
ATGCCTGCCGAATTTGTGAGGGGATATTTTTGGTCAAGGCCAATTGGTCTACTTCCAGGGCGAGCATGATGTCCCGAGGCGTGAGGGTTTCCTCCGCGTGCTCGCGCATGCGGTCGATCAGGTTTTCGAGCTTGTCCTTGCGCGCATCGATGGCCCACACGGTATCCCGCATGCGCGACATGGCGCTGCGGCTCAATTCGCTGATGCGTTGGAGTTTGGGTTTGGTTTTTTCAGGAGCGGTTAATTCCAGGATTTCGGATTGCATGGCCAGACCCGAAAGCAGAGTCCCCACGTCGTCGTGCAAATCGCTGGATATCCTTACCCGGATGCGCTCAATTTTGAGGGCTTGCTGGAGACGGTAGGTGAAGATACCGTAGGCAATGGCGGTGATGGTGGCGATGCAAAGGAGGTAGAACCACCAGGTACGCCACCAGGGGGTGGGCACATAAAAGGACAACTTTTTGGCAGCGCTTTCCGGCATCCAGATGCCATCAGCATTGGTGGCGATTACCTCCAAAGTATATGCACCGGGGGGTAATTTGGAAAAACGAACGAAACCTGGATTCGGTGTTTCAACCCAGGTTTCGTCTTGTCCGCGTAGGCGATATTTGAGCTGAATTGCTTCTGGGTCGTTGTATTCAAGGGCCAAAAAATCAAAGGATAAAGTGTTTTCTTGATGATGGAGTTTAGGAATTTTTTGCAGCAGTTGTACATTTTGACCAGTTTTATAATCGAGGTCATTTACCTTGATGCGTTCAATCATCAGAGGTGGAAAGCTGCTTTGGTTTTGAATGGAATCGGGATGAAAAACATTCAAACCATTGGGGCCGCCCAACCAGATTTCGCCATTGGAGGCCTTGAGCCAGACGCGTGGACTGAATTCCTGGCTTTGCAAACCATCTGCTTGTGAAAAGCGATCCCAACGTTTTTGTTGGGTATGGTAACGAAGCAGGCCATTGTTGCTGCTGAGCCAGAGATAACCTTTTGAATCCGGGATAACCGTGTAAAAGGTTTCCCGAGGGAGTTTGGGTGCAGGGTGGAGCTTACTTTTTTGTTGTGCCCAAATGGCTTGTTGATCCAGGCTAAATAAACCTTTGCTGCTGGCGATCCATAGTTTGTTTTTGTCTTCATAAAAGGCATGACATTCTCCTACGTTGTCAAAATCCTGGATTTTTTTGAGTTGGCCGTTTTTTTCCTGTACGATGAGCAAGCGGTGGTAGTTGTCGGCAATAAAATAGAAACCCTTAGTATCCTGATAGAAATTGCTAATATTTTGGAGTAGAAATGTTTTGAGGTTTAGATAAGGATGACGAGTAAAAGAATTACCCTTGAATCTTAATTCATTAATGGTGTTTTGAATCGCGATTAATGAATTTCGGGATCGATTACGTGTAATGTGGTTGATTACTTCATATTGACCCAAAAAATACTCTAGTTTAAAATGGAATTTTCTTTCCTCAGCATTCCAAAACAACAAGCTATTGCGATAATTTGCCCATAAATGACCTTGATTATCTTCCATAAGAGCCGTGAATTCTGGCAAGATGGATACCATTGAATAAGCACTATTTTCAAATTTTGTATCATGCAAAAGCATTTCCTGACTTGAGTTGAGTAGATAAAACCCAGAATCAAGCGTACTGGCCCAAATTCTTTTCTTTTTATCCTCATAAACAGCCGTTATTGATTTATTCCGAAGCTCGGGAATTTGCTTAAATTTTTGGTTGCTTAAACTTGCGTAAGCAATACCCTTGTCTTTTTGACTAATCCAGAGGGTATGCATCCGATCCAGGTATAATTCTTGTAGTGCATTACTGGTGAGGCCAAATTGGGTGTTCCGATCCACTAAAAATTGATCAACGAACTTCATACGTTGTTTATCAAAAACCAATAATCCTGCTTCTTCGCTTGACACTAAGAGATAACGGGTTGATAGAGGAACAATCGCTGACGTCTCTCCAATTCCTTGTTCGGTTATTTTTATCTTATCGGTATAATCATTGATGATCCACCCTGTATCTTTTTTAGGGTAGTAAACGCCTAAGCCCATATTAACAGCAGCCCATATAATACTATCACCTTCGGGATAAGCACTAGAGGTCCAAGTGTTCAGATTATTCAGAACCTCGGTGCCATTCGCATAATTTGTAAAGGATTTTTGCTGGCGCTTTCCCGTCTTGACAGTTATGATTTGCACATCCCACTTGCCAACAAGTTGAGTTGAAACGATATGCGAAACTTCGCCTAGCTGATCTGCAATTGTGTAATGGAGATTTCCTTCTAAAGGGAAAAGTGGCCTGAATTTTTTACTTTTTACATTAAACACATAAAGATAAGCACTTTTATTTTGCTCAATCTTTACCCATAAATCCCCATTTTTATGAAAGTGAAAAGCAGTATACTTTTTTTTGATTGCTTCCTTTTTAGCTGATTCAAACTGAAAAGGCTCAAAAATTCCTTTGTTGCGGTGATAGCAATAAATTGATTCAGCGGTTGTAAACCACAAGTTATTTTTGTCGTCTTCAAAAAAGGTGCTGGTAATCGTTTTATTGGTTAACTCAGGGTATGTTTTAATTTTTTGACCATCAAAACTACTCAATCCATCCCGTGCACTAAGCCACATTAAGCCGCCATGATCCAGATACATATAAGTATGTTCACCATTGGTAAACCCGTGTTCCTTACTAATGTGATGAAAATGAAGTTGGGTTTTATGCTGAGCAAAAGAGACCTGCATAAAACCCAAAAACCAGATAACTATCCATTTTTTTGACATCCACATAGGCTGTGGCAACTTATTGAGTAAAGTTTGATTGAAATAGGTGCATACTGGGTTTAGGCTATATCGGGTTCATCTTGGACCTGCACCCGCTGCCAGGCGATCAAATATTTTGTTCCAGCTATAGTTTCAGATACATCTTCAGGCACTTCCATTGATTGAATCGCCGCCCTGAGTTCAGCACGAGTTAGCGCAACATCCTGAACGTCATTGCCAGTTTGCCTTTCTGGTGCACAACGCGGTGGACAAGGGTCAGGACAAATAATGCAATCCCCTCCTTGCCCACGTAATTCAATACCAATAAGTGGAGTATGTTTGGCAGGTACCGCCATATGGGTAAATGGGAATTTTCCATTCTTTAATAGCCCAATTGTATAAAAATTGATACCGTTGCAATCCTCGGCCTGCAACAATTCACGGATAACCTGCGCGCTAAAGTAAGAAGCAAAAGTAACATCTTGTCCATCGAAGACTACTACAATTTTCCAAAATTGCCAAACGGAATCAGCGGCAAACCGTCGCGTTACACGATCAAATTGCGTTTGTTCAGGAGTGCCCCGAGAAATAACATAACCAGGCATACCACGAAGATTTTCATCCATTTCATCTCCGGTATCAAAAACGCCAACCAATATCAAGCTATTAATTTCATTTGCATTGTATAAGCGAATTCCGACACAATCAGGGCGATCATTGAGCACTTCATTCAGAATATCTGCGGATAAGAACCCAGAAAGTGAATTTATTCCAAGTTCGCTTCCCAAATCAATCAAATTTTCATTGATCAACTCTTCTGCTTTTGAAAACTTAATCTTTTTTCCCGGCTCGTCATTTCTGTGAAAATTCATGGTTTTAGGTGTTTTATGTTTAAAAATGTAGGCTCCAGCTCAATTGGTCAAATCTCCCCCTCCAGCGACTTCCGTATCACTTCCGCCTTGCTGTTCACTTCTAGCGCCCGGTAAATGCGTTTGATGTGGTCCCGCACCGTATCAATGGAGATGTTGAGTTTGTCCGCAATCATTTTGTAACTCAGGCCATCCACAATGCCCTGTACAATTTCCTTTTGGCGTACCGACAATAGCTCGCCCTCTTTTTGCTCCTTGGGCATGAAGTGCTGGGCAATTTTACGGGCAATGGAGGGCGACATGTAGGACCCTCCCCGGTGTACGGTGAATACGGCCTCCCGAATGGTCGCCAGCGGGGTTCTTTTGGAAATGTAGGAACAAGCCCCGGCACAGAGGGAATTAAAAATGGTTTCCTCCTCCTCAAAGGTGGTCAGCATCACGATGTCGAGCTGGGGGTATTTTTGTTTGATGTGGTAAATGCCCTGGATGCCCGTCATACCAGGCAGTTCAATGTCCAACAATAGCAAGTCGATTACTGGTCGAGACGCATCTTTGATCGCCTCCAGAAACAGTTCCACACTTTCCGCAACCAAGCTGATGCTGAGGGACGGGTGTTCGCACAGAAAGTTTTCCAGGCTTTCCCGAATCAGGTTATCGTCTTCGACAATGGCAATATTGATCTTTTCCATACCACAAAGTTGGAGGAAGAATTGAGTGTGGACAACCACATGTTGATGTGGGTAAAATTGGGAATGGCCATGTAATTTAACCTTTATTTTTGGCAACTTGTTTTTTATTTTTTTAACTTAGTTTCATTTCCAAAATAAGTCTAAAACTTTTTTCGTTACCTTTGCGTTAGAATAACATCTAAACACTACAAAATCCTTTTCAATCTCCGATTATGGACGCCATTGCAGTTGCCCAACAAAACCTGACCAAAAAAGGCTACCTCGACCTGGAGGTAGACCCTACCCTTGATCTTTTTGAGGAAATCAACCGCCTCAAGAAGGAAAAAAATGCCATCATCCTAGCCCACTACTACCAGGAGTCCGATATCCAGGACATTGCCGATTACATTGGCGACAGCCTGGGGCTTTCGCGCGAGGCAGCCAATACAGATGCCGACATCATTGTATTTGCCGGGGTACACTTTATGGCAGAAACGGCGAAGATGCTTTCGCCACAAAAAAAGGTGTTGTTGCCCGACCTCAAGGCGGGATGTTCTCTGGCCGACTCGGCTCCAGCACCCTTGTTCAAGAAGTTTTTGGAAAAATATCCCGACCATGTGGTGGTGAGCTACGTGAACTGCTCGGCTGAGCTCAAAACCCTCACCGACATTTGTTGCACCTCCACCAATGCAGTCGACATCATCAACAGCATCCCGCTGGATCAAAAAATCGTTTTTGCTCCCGATAAAAACCTGGGTGCCTACCTGATCAAGAAGACGGGTCGGGATATGGTACTCTGGGACGGAGCCTGTATGGTGCACGAGATTTTTTCGCAGGAAAAAATCAACAAACTGATGCGCGAGTACCCCGAAGCGGAATTCATTGCGCATCCTGAATGTGAAGAACACTTGTTAAAGATGGCGGACTATATTGGCTCCACGACTGGCTTGTTGAAGTACACCATCAAAAGTCCCAGTAAAGTATTCATTGTAGCTACCGAAGCGGGCATCCTGCACCAAATGCAAAAGTCATCGCCCGATAAAATCTTCATCCCGGCGCCGCCTGAAAACAACTGCGCCTGCAACGAATGCCCCCACATGCGCCTCAACACCCTGGAGAAACTCTACCTGTGTATGAAACACGAAACGCCTGAAATTCTATTGCCGGATTGGGTAATCGAACAAGGGCGAGTGTGCATCGATCGGATGCTGGATATTTCGCAAAAGGCGGGGCATATTCATTAGATTTGAGGTGGGTTGATAATCCGGCAATTGACTCATTGTCTAATGATTTTGAGTTACGAGTTCCGAATACATGAGTTTAGAGTTTAGAAGTGGGCTACCGCAGCGACTTAGATGGAGGCTGTGTTTAAGTCGCTGCGGTAGCTCACTTCTAAACTCGTAAGTCATGTATTCGGAACTCGTCACTCAAAAAACAAGAAAATTATCAATTGCTTGGTAGTCAAATTACGTCAAGTCTATTGATTCTAGATTTGTGCACAAACCCTTAATTTTTACTTCCCTCAACTCATTTCAGCTGCGTATCCGCAAAATGCCGCATCGCCTTCTGTAAAAACTGCGCATACTCAGGATTCGCTTTCCCTTCTACCAAGGTAAAACGCTCATCCGCCACATACAGGTCACCCAGACCTGCGTAAGCTTCCGCCTGCAAATCGGGGGATTGAGCCGTGCCCCAAAACCCACGAATATTGTGGTAATGCCGCACAATTTGCTGTTGAACGATGGCGCTCTGCGGATCTTCCTGCATCAAGGCAATGAGTTTGCTGGCGATGTCTTCCATATCGGCCTTGAGCTGTTGGAAACCTTCTTTGCCTAAGTTGCGTAGGTGCTTTTCGGAGCTTTCCACCGTTTCTGCACCGTATTTCGTGATGGCTTCATTGCGGTAGGTCGTGGCCGTTTCTTTGGGCAAGCCCTCGTATAGTTCTTCGTGTGACAACATCTGTTTTGTTTTTAATCTGTGAATGGTTGTGTCGATCGTTGCCATTAAAGTCTGAATGCGCTCCTGCCGGCTATGTAGTGCCTGTTTGTGACTTTCCAGGGCTTGAATGAGGTCAAAATGGGGGTCGTTCAGGATATCCTCAATGGCCTGCAGCGAAAAATCAAGCTCTTTGTAAAAAAGAATCTGCTGCAAGCGCAACAACTCCGCCTCCCCATACATCCGATACCTGGCCTCGGTGCGAATGGCTGGTTTGAGCAGGCCAATTTGGTCATAAAGGTGTAAGGTGCGCACACTTACCCCCGCGAGTTTGGCCAGTTGTTTGACGCTGTACTGCTTCATTTTTGCCTTCATTTTGATCGACGAGACAAAGGTAAGGTATGACGTAAGGTGAGAGTCAAGGGGGGAGGGGAAAAAAATTGTAAAAAATATTCCTGTACATTTTGATGGCTAAAAACAGTAATTTAACCACTATAAATTTAAAACCCACCCACATGCAACGCCGCAAATTCATCACCCAAGGCACCCTCGCCACCGCCTCCCTACTCGCGCCCGCCAGCCTCAGCTGCTGGCCGCACCCTGAAAAGAAGCTAGGCGTAGCCCTGGTCGGACTGGGCAACTACGCCACCCGCCAATTGGCTCCAGCCCTCCAACAAACCCAGCATTGCCACCTGGCCGGCATCGTCACCGGCACCCCCAGCAAGGCCGAAACCTGGAAGGCCCAATATCAGATCCCTGATAAAAATATTTACAACTACGACAACTTCGACGAAATCCGCAACAATCCGGATATCGATATAGTGTATGTCGTTTTGCCCAACTCCATGCACGCCGAGTTCAGCATTCGGGCGGCCAAGGCAGGCAAACACGTCATTTGTGAAAAGCCCATGGCCCTCAATGTCAAGGAATGTGAACAAATGATTGCTGCGTGTAAAACAGCCAAAGTGCAGCTGGGCGTTGGCTACCGTCTGTATTACGACCCTTACCACCTTGAAATCCGCCGACTGGGCACCCAGAAAATACATGGGGCGGTAAAAACCATTGAAAGCAGCCTGGGGTTCTCCATGGCCGACCCCAAA
>JAAFHQ010000296.1 GCA_013298445.1 Chitinophagales bacterium
TGAATTTGACAAATACCTCTCCGGTGCTGGCGGCACCAACAATGCCAACACTTCCCAGGACCGCACCTATTATTACGAAATTTTGCCTTCCAATCAAGTGCCCTTGGCCTTGTGGCTGGAATCAGAACGGATGTTGCATGCCAAGATAGAAACCAAAGGTATTGAAGTCCAACGCCAGGTAGTGAAGGAAGAGCGCCGTCAGCGCATTGACAACCAGCCTTACATGCGTTTTCAGGAAGAAATTCCAGCAAGGTTGTTTAAAGTGCACCCTTACCGTTGGGCACCCATTGGTTCAATGCAGCATTTGGACAATGCCACCGAATCGGACTATGTCAATTTTTACAAGGACTTTTATGTGCCCAACAATGCGGTATTGACCATTGCAGGCGACATCAACCCCGCTCAGATCAAACCGATGATCGAAAAGTATTTTGGCACTATTCCCAAAGGCACCCGCCCGATTTACCGCCCTACCGTGGTAGAGCCGTCTTTAGGTAAAGAAATCCGCGATACCGTTTACGACAAAGTTCAATTGCCAGCTGTTTTTATGGCTTATCGGTCACCAGCACAAACAGATCCGGATTTTTATGCTTTACAGATGCTCAATCGGCTCTTGTCCGGGGGGCAAAGTTCCCGCATGTATAAATCGTTGGTAGATGAAAAACAACTCGCCGTTGCGGCCCAATCTTTCTCTTACCCACTCGAACAGCCAGGTGCACACATCGTATTGAGTCTTGCTAACCTTGGGGTCGATTTGGCAAAAGTAGAAGCTGCTTTAAATGCAGAAATTGAGCGGGCAAAAACTGAATTGGTGCCGGAAACCGAGTTCCAAAAACTGCGCAATCAACTCGAAGCTGAGCTGGTTGACGAGAACAGCACCCTAGAAGGAATCGCCGAAAACCTCGCCAATTTTGAGACCTATTACGGCGACGCCAACCTGATCAATACCAACATCAACCGTTACCTCAAAGTAACACGCGAAGATTTGCAAAGGGTAGCTAAAAAATACCTGGATAAAAACAACCGGGTGGTGTTGTACTGGTTGCCCGAACAAAAACAATAATTGACTAACCCGAAGAACTGTCAAAACATGAAAAAATACATCATTTACAGCATATGCTTTTTATTGGGTTTAGGCCTGAGCTTGACCCTGAAAGCACAGGAAGATTTTCGCAAAAAGGCACCAGCTGCCCTTCCTGCGCCCAAAATTCAACTGGGTAATTACGTACAAAACGTGCTGCCAAACGGGCTCAAGGTCATTGTGGTAGAAAACCACCGACTGCCCAAGGTATCCTTCCAAATCTTCATCGATGCCCCCATCAACCTTGAAGGGGAATACGCTGGAGTAGGTGAAATGGCGGGCTCACTGCTCAGCAATGGCACCAAAACCAAAACCAAGGCTCAACTGGACGAAGCCATCGATTTCATAGGAGCCAATATCGGTTCCAGCGCTACGGGTTTGTTCGGGTCGGGTTTGACCAAACACCAGGACAAGGTGCTCGCCCTGATGAGCGACATGTTGTTGAATCCGGTATTTCCTGCGGAGGAGTTCGATAAATTGAAGAAGCAGACCTTGTCTGGCCTGGCATCTGCTAAGGAAGATCCCGAAGCCATTGCTGGCAATGTAGCCAATGTAATGCGTTATGGCAAAAATCACCCTTACGGCGAACTGAGCACTGAGGCCACGGTTAATAAAATCACCCTGGAGCAGTGCCGTAAATATTATGCTACCTACTTTAAGCCGAATATCTCTTACCTGATTGTGGTGGGCGACATCACCCCTGCTCAGGCGCTGGTCAAAGCCACCCAATACTTTGGCAAATGGCAAAAAGGAACGGTTATCAAAACACCATTCACGGCTCCAACTGCCCCGAAACAAACGCAGGTTGATTTTGTCAATCGGGATGGTTCAGTACAATCTGTTATCGACATTACTTACCCCATCCAACTCAAGCCAAGTCAGCCTGACTATCTGGCGGTAATTGTGATGAACACTTTGTTTGGTGGCGATTCCAATAGCCGTTTGTACCAAAACCTGCGGGAGGACAAGGGCTACACCTACGGTGCTTACTCAAATGTTAGCCCGGACACTGAAGTCGGATATTTCACCGCTTCGGGCAGCTTCCGCAATGCGGTTACCGACAGCGCCATCGTGGAGTTCATGCAAGAATTCAAAAAAATGCGTGAAACCCTGGTTAAACCAGAGGAACTGAGTCGCGTGAAGGCTGTGATGGCGGGCACTTTTGCCATGCGTTTGGAAAGACCCCAAACCATTGCCAGTTATGCCCTCAATACTGCACGGTATGGCTTGCCCAAAGATTATTACAACACTTACCTGGAACGCCTCAGCAAAATTACCCCTGAGCAAATTCAGGCAGCTGCACAGAAATACCTGCTCCCTGCAAATGCCCACATCGTAGTAGTAGGCAGCCAGGATGATGTGGTGGATAAGTTGAAAGCCTTCGGTACAGTGAATTATTTCGACACGGATGGCAATTCGGTTAAAGCTCCTGCGGCTCCTGCCGTTGGTGGAATTAGCGCAGAACAGGTGATCGACAAATACATCCAAGCCATTGGGGGCAAGGAAAAGCTGATGGCCATCAAGGATGAAAGCCTGAGCATGGAAGCCAGTGCACAAGGCATGACCTTGGAAATGGTATCCATGAAAAAAGACCCGGGAAAAGTCAAAGTCAGTGTGACTGTCATGGGCAATGAGGTACAATCTCAGGTATTCGATGGAAAAAAAGGCAAAGTAACCCAGCAAGGCCAATCAACAGTGATGGGTGAAAAGGAGCTGAAAAAAGCCGAAGGTGAAGCCTTGATTTTCCCAGAATTACACTATGCAAAACTGGGCTACAAACTCAGCTACAAAGGTACCGAAGCAGTGAATGGCAATGAAGCCCATAAAGTGATCATCGAAGACCCCCAAGGCAACAAGGAGACCACTTTCTTTGATGTCAAAACGGGTTATATGGTCAAAAACGTTGAAGTCAGCGAAGCAGGCACTCAAACCACTGAATTTGCTGATTATCAAGAGCAAAATGGAATTTTCGCGCCGCGAAAAGTGGTCATTGCCGGAGTATTGCCTTTCCCCTTGGAGTTCAAGGTCAAAGCCATCGAATGGAATAAGGGCCTTGATGATGCCAAGTTTAAGGTAGAATAAACAGATTTCGGATTTCGTGATTTTGGATTTCGGTTGCAGCAATATTTTTTATGAACTATGCTGGGTATTCCAAACCTGAAACACCAACTTTGTGCAGGAAAAGGCAGCTCAGGCTAAACAGCAACCGAAATCCGAAATCACGAAATCTGAAATCCAACCATGATCCAAATCTTCGTCACTGGCGGTACCTTCGATAAAGAATACAATTACATCAAGGGCGAATTGTATTTCCAGGATACCCACCTGCCCAAAATGCTGGTCACCGGGCGCTGCACCCTCGATGTCGACGTCAAAACCTTGATGATGATCGACAGCCTACAAATGACCGATGCCGATCGCTCCATCATCGCCCACAATTGCCAGCGCAATGAACATCCGCGGATTTTGATCACCCACGGCACTGATACCATCGTCGAAACCGCGACTTACCTGGCCAACACCCCACTTGACAACAAAACCATTGTACTTACCGGGGCTATGATTCCTTATGCTTTTGGCACTTCTTCGGATGGGTTTTTCAACATGGGGAGTGCATTGGCTTTTGTCCAGATGTTACCTCCGGGGGTGTATGTGGTCATGAATGGCCGTTATTTCCACTGGGACAATGTGCGGAAAAACCGAAAGACGGGGAATTTCGAGACCATACACCCGGAATAATCAAATCACATTGACCTCTACCTCCAACGCTACCCCGAATTTCCTTTTAACCGTTTCCATAATTTCCTGAGCCAATGCCCAAATTTCTGCGCCAGTTGCGCCACCCAAATTGACCAGTACCAGCGCCTGTTTTTCATAACAGCCTGCATTTCCTCTGCGTTGTCCTTTCCAGCCACACTGTTCAATGAGCCAGCCAGCGGGCACTTTCACCCTGCCATGTGGGGCAGAAAAATGAGGGATTTGGGGATATTCAGCTTCTAGACGGATAAACTGCTCAGGCTCAAGTTCCGGGTTTTTAAAAAAGCTACCCCCATTGCCAATGAGTGCGGGGTCTGGTAATTTGGAATTGCGGATTTGCACCACCGCTCTACTTACGTCCCGAATGCTGGGCTGCACAATATTTGCAGCTTGTAATACCTCTTTGATTGCCCCGTAGGAAACATTGACCACTGGTTGTTTTTGCAAGGTCAAATACACCCGAGTAATGAAATATTTACCCTTGCCAGCCCTTTTAAAATAACTATCGCGGTAGCCAAAGGCACAATCTTCTGCAGAAAAAACTTGCTCTTCGCCACTTCTCAATTCAATGGCTTCCAAACCCACAAAAGTATCTTTCAATTCAACGCCGTAAGCACCTATGTTTTGAATGGGCGCGGCTCCAACGGTGCCGGGAATCAGGGAGAGATTTTCCAGTCCGCCCCAATTGTGCTCAAGCGTCCACAGCACCAGTTCGTGCCAGTTTTCGCCAGCTCCAACCCCGATGGTGACCTCGGTTTCCGTTTCCTCCACCACTACCCTACCCTTGATGCGATTGAGCAAAACGGTACCACCGGGACTTTGGCGAAACAACACATTGCTGCCCCCACCGAGAATGAGGTAGGGCCGCTTGGCACGCGTTCGCAACAGCTCCAACAATTGGTCCTCTGATTCGATTACCAGCAGTTCGGGGGCCTGGGCTTCTACGGCAAAAGTATTGTAGATTTTTAATGAGGTCATGGCTTTTTGCGGTGTACCCCCGAGGAGTAAGTTTGAAAAATCAGATCTTTGACTTGCTGGTAAGCATCAGGTTCGTGGGCAAAATCGAGGTCTTCCAGTTCGATGATCAGAATAGGAATGGAACTTTCGGTACGGAAAAACTCCAGGTAGGCGGCTTGGATTTGTTCCAGGTAAGCATCGCTGATGTCTTGCTCAAAAGCCCGTCCCCGTTTGCGGATCTGGTACATCAGGCGTTCTACGGGGCGATGCAGGTAAACCAACAAATCGGGCCGGGGAAAGGTTGAATTCAACACATTGAACAAGCGCTGAAACAAACGGTATTCTTCTTCCTTGAGGTTGTTTTTGGCAAACAACAAGGTTTTGATAAAAAAATAATCGGCAATGATCGACTGTTGAAACAAGTGGGTTTGGGACAATTCCTCCTGGAGTTGTTTGTGCCTTTCAGTCATAAAAAACAGCTCAACGGGAAAAGCGTAACGTTCGGGATTGTCGTAAAAGAGGGGTAAAAAGGGATTGTCGGTAAACTGTTCCAGGATCAGGCGACAGCCGTACTCGGCAGCCAGTTGATTGGACAAGGTGGTTTTGCCAGCGCCGATATTGCCCTCGATAGCGATGAACTGGTATGGAAAGGTGTTGTCGTTCATAATCAGGTCGTTCAAATCCGTTCCACTTTCAGAGGATCGGGGCAGGCAGCCGCCAGTTCACGAATGCTTTTTTGTAAAACGGGGTGGCAAAAATCTGGCGCGATTTCGAGCAGCGGTTGCAGCACAAAATTGCGCTCCTGGATAAAGGGATGTGGTATGGTTAGTCGTTGGGACTGTGAAACCAGATTTCCGTAAAACAAGATGTCGATGTCGATCAATCTTTCCCCCCAGCGGATCCTGCGCTCACGCCCCATTTGGCGTTCGATTTCCATGACCGCCAACAACAAGGTTTCAGGTTCTAGATTACAATCCACTGCCATAACCTGGTTCAAAAACTCGGGTTGGTCCTCGATCCCCCAGGCAGCCGTGCGGTACACCCCGGAGACTTGCACCAGGTCGCCAACGTAAACTTCAATGAGTTCCAATGCCTTGGTCAGATGGGCAGATTTGTCGCCAATGTTGCTACCCGTAGCCAGATAAACCCTTTCCATGTGTTTGTTTGACATCATGTCAATTCTTCAAAAAGCCCTTCAATGTCTTTTTCCACGCTGCGCAGTTTTTCGCGGCAAAAACGAATCAGTTCAGCTGCCCGTTGCAACTGCACAGCCAACTCGTCGATGCCAATTTTGCCCTCCTGCAAATTCTGCGTGATTTGTTGAAGTTCTTCCAAAGCGCTTTCGTAAGTCGTTTCCATAGCGAGCAAAGATAATATCCCTTAAATTGTGGCTCGGAATTGTGTGAAAAATATTTTAACTGAAAAATGAACCCAATGAAGGAATATAAAATGGCCAAAGGTTGGGCGATTTTTATTTTCGTCACGGCACCATTGATAATCGGCTTATTTAGCATGCCAATCCTGCTTTTGTTCATCCCGAGTTGGCGAACGAATGAACCGGCTGGTTTTTTTTGGTTTGCTATCCCTATTTCCATTGTTCTGATTGGTTTGATGATCGCTGGAGTTGTGGATACGATCATTGGAAAAGTGAGTATTGATGAGCAAATCATTTCTACAAAAAATATCCTTTTTACCCGATCCATTAAATTGAATGAAATCAAAGGGTACCGCATCGATGAGAAATACATTCACATTGAAGCCAAAATTCCTGAGGTCAAGCGCATTAAAATCAGCCAATATTACGGTAATTTGGATGAGTTGATCGTTATTTTGGCCAATCGTTATCCTGATCTTGATGAGCGGGAAGCTGAAGAAAGTTATCAAACCATCATTAAGGATGACAATTATGGTTTTTCGGTCACCGAAAGGAGGGTTCAATTACAAAAAGCAAAGGTTAGTGCCACTATTATGAATTGGGCAGCGGGAATCATTGCCGCTTGGACGTTTTTCTGGCCAGAGCCTTACCAGGTGGTGATCGTAGCCTCCATACTTTGTCCAATTGCGGAAATCCTGCTATTGAAATTATTTAGAGGACTAATACAGCTAAATGATCGAAAAAACAGTCCTTATCCCTCACTATTTTGGGCTTTTTTTATTTCTTCGATGGCCTTAGCGTTAAGGGCTTTATTGGATTTAAATATTTATGACCACGAAAAAGTATGGTGGCTGGTATTTTCCATGACCTTCCTATTATCTGGGGTATTGTTTATTCGCGACCGAGAGTTTGATTGGCAAAAAGGCCGTGACATTTTTACTGCTCTGGTCATTGTGTGCATAATTTTTGCTTACAGTTATGGAGCAGTGCTTAGCAGCAATTGTATATTTGATCGGCCCAATGCCACTCTTTTTCGTACTCAAATCCTGGAGAAAGAAATAGTTTCCACAAAAACAACAACTTATTACTTCCATTTGGCTCCTTGGGGACAGGGAAATAGTAGAGAATTGGTTTCTATAGACAAAAAACTG
>JAAFHQ010000297.1 GCA_013298445.1 Chitinophagales bacterium
CAGGTTGCTTTTTGGCAGAGCAAATTCCCGATTTTTTTCTGCTCATTGCCAATCGCCCAATTGATGTCTTCGATGCCTTCCTGGAGAATGAAAGGTTTGTTGAGGATGAATTCACGGGAGACTAGTATTTTTGACTGGACATCCTTGAAGTAGCTGAATCCATATTTGTCAGAAATAGAAATTTCAAATCCACCATCAGGCCTATCTTTTAAAGTTGAACCTTCCGGGCTTTGACTCAAAATAAACAGGGATTGTGAACCATTTAAAAACAGGGTTGATTGGTATTCGATGGGCGCTTTATCCTGGGCACCGCCTTGTTTGCCATCTTTGGAATAATCAATTACCGAGGTATATAAAATCCGGCCTTGATTTTGGCTTTGGCCCTCCAAATGCAGCATAAATAGGATTCCTAAAACGAAAAGTGCTTTCATGATAGATAGATTTGGTTGAGGTGATGAAATAGTGAGCTACCCTTCGCTCAAGTAGTGAAGGTTGAAAGAATAAGATGAAACGAATTGATAAATTTGCCCGGCAGAACTGCCAGGACTAATTCATGTAGGCCTGCTTAATAAAACGCCGCCAGAACTGCTTTTTTCGCATCAGTCAAGCCTTGGATGGCCAAATTGGTTGCTTCTGTGCAAGTGGAACCAGATACAGAAACAGAAATTTCCACTTCGACGAAGCCCATTTTTACCGTGGCGGTAAGGGATATTTCGCATTCTTTAACCTGGTGCGCCGCATCAAAATCCGCTGCCATTTTTTGGAGGTCAGCAATGTTTGATTCATCGGTTTTGATTACGATGGATTTGAGAATGGTTTCCTCTTTGTCTGTTTTTAAGACATTAAGGGACTCCCCACAAAAAGCATTGATGCCGCTAAACAGCATGATCGCTAAGGAAAAGAAAATAGTTTTCATAAGCTTAAATATTAAATTGGTTAATGATAAAAAGCGAAAAGTAGCTCACTTAGGAATCGGAAAGCAGACTCAAAAAATTCTCTTTCTTTTCGATTTCTGATACAAAACTATTGCGCTTGGGGCCCCCAATCAAGCCACTTTTCCCAGTTCTTGACTACCCCAAATTTGCCTTTTTAAATTTCCTCATTTTGCCTCTGGGGTAGGGCATCCGCTAGGGGTGCCCCTACGGATCAACTTCAAACTCCATTTTTCGCTCATTTCCAAAAAAAATTCCCAACTTTGCCCTCCAGTATGAAACAGATAGCCGTCACAATAGCTGCCATATTTTTGCTCATGGCCAGTGGGTGTAATCAATCTACCGAGGATTCGAGCGCGATCCCGGCCAAGACCCTTTTTTCTACCTTGCCTGCCAGTGTCACGGGCATCGACTTCATCAATCAAATTCAGTATACCGAGGAGTACAATCCTTATACCTTCCGCAATTTTTTCAATGGAGGCGGTGTAGGGCTGGGCGACATCAACAATGACGGCTTGGTTGATGTGTTTTTTTGCGCCAATTTTGAAAGCAACCGCCTGTACCTGAACAAGGGCAATTTTCAGTTTGAAGACATCACCCGCAAAGCTGGGCTCAGCACCAAAAACGTCTGGTCTTCCGGCGTAGCCATGGCCGATGTGAATGGGGATGGGTGGTTGGACATTTACGTGTGTAAATCGGGCAAACCCGGCGGCAACCGCCGCTACAACGAGCTTTTCATCAACAATGGCGACTTGACCTTTACCGAAAAAGCGGCTGAGTACAATCTCGCCGATGTGGGCCTTTCTTCTCACGCTGCTTTTTTCGACTACGACCGCGATGGCGACCTTGACTGTTACCTGCTCAACAACTCCATGAAATCGGTAGGGGGGTATGACCTCGTGAAAGGCCAACGCAATGTGCGGGACAAAAAAGGCGGCAATAAATTGTACCGCAACGACAACAACAAATTTGTAGATGTGAGTGCCGAAGCAGGCATCTATGGCAGTAGTATCGGTTTTGGCCTGGGCGTGACCATTGGTGATGTGAACCGCGACGGTTGGCCGGATATTTACGTGTCCAACGATTTTTTTGAACGAGATTACCTTTACCTTAACCAAAAAAACGGCACTTTCCACGAAGAATTGGTAGACTGGATTCAGGAATTGAGTTTCAGCTCCATGGGAGCCGACATGGCCGACGTCAACAACGATGGCCACCCTGAAATTTTTGTGACCGATATGCTTCCCGAAACGGAAGCACGCATGAAGACCAAAACCAACTTTGAAGACTGGAACAAATACCAACGCAATGTCTTGAATGGATACCACCGCCAGTTCACCCGCAATGTGTTCCAGCGCAACAATGGCGATGGCACCTTCAGCGAAATTGGGCGTATGGCCGGAGTTTTTGCGACCGACTGGAGTTGGGGCGCACTCATGACGGATTTGGACAACGATGGCCAGAAAGATATCTTTGTTGCCAATGGTCTCCTGCGCGATTTGACCGATCAGGACTACATCAATTTTTATTCCGATCCCGCTAATGTGCAGGGGCTGATGCAAAAAAAGAAAGGGGTGATCACCAAAATGGTGGATGCCATGCCTTCGGCGCCTGTGCCCAACTACGCTTTTGCCAATCAGGGCAATTTTAGCTTTAAAAATAAGGCCGCAGAATGGGGGCTGGGCGAACCCAGTTTTTCCAATGGCTCTGCTTACGGTGACCTGGACAACGATGGCGATCTGGATCTGGTGGTCAACAACATCAACCAACCCGCTTCCATCTTCCGCAACAATGCCGAAGTGCAACGCAAACAAAAAGCCAATTTCCTCAACCTGGAGTTACAAGGTGAAGGCAAAAATCCCTTTGCCGTGGGTGCACAGGTGAGCATTCGCCACCAGGGCCAAACCTTGTTTCAGGAGCTCTTTCCCATGCGTGGCTTCCAATCTTCGGTGGATTATCGGCTCAATTTTGGCCTCGGCACTTGGACCAGTGTGGATACCTTGGTCATTGCCTGGCCCAATGGGCGGTATACCTTGCAGACTCAGGTAAAAACCAACCAACGCCTCAAATTCAAGCAGGCGGATGCCCAATCGGACGAATTTCCCCTCGCGGAACCACGTTATACCCCTTTTATTTCCAAACTTGCCGATGCCTTGAGTTTCAAACATCAGGAAAATGAGTTTTCCGACTTTGACCGCGATCGACTCATTTACCAAATGATGTCCTACGAAGGCCCCCACATGGCTAAAGGAGACGTCAATGGTGATGGTTTGGAAGACCTGTTCATCGGAGGGGCAAAGGATCAGGCCGGGGCGATCTTTGTGCAACAAGCCGGAGGGAAATTTCGACCGAGCGCCCAACCTGCTCTGGAGGCCGACAAGGTTTGTGAAGATATGGACGCGATCTTTTTTGATGCCGATGGCGATCGCGACCAAGACTTGTATGTCTGTAGTGGGGGTTACGAGTTCCCCAATAGTTCCAGTTCCCTGATTGACCGTTTGTATTTCAATGATGGGCGGGGCAATTTCACCAAGTCCAACCAAATTTTGCCCACCTTCCAGTTTGAAAGCACTTCCTGCGTGGATGCTGCCGATGTGGATGCAGATGGTGACCTGGATTTGTTTGTAGGGGTACGTTTGCGCCCTTTTGAATACGGAGCCCCAGTGAATGGCTACGTGCTGCGCAATGATGGTCGGGGGAGTTTTACGGATGCCACGGCACAAATTGCCCCACAATTATTGAATTCAGGCCTCTACACCGATGGGCGTTGGGTGGACATCGATGGTGATCGGGACCCTGACCTGGTCGTATCTGGCACCTGGATGCCTGTGCGGGTATTTCAAAACAACCGGGGCCAATTGAAAGAAATGACCAATGAACTTGGCCTCGCTCAAAGCAATGGTTTTTGGACTTGTATTGAACCTGCGGATGTAGACGGCGATGGCGATCTGGATTTGTTATTGGGCAATCTGGGCAGCAATACCCGGCTCAAAGCCGATGCCAAACACCCACTAAATATGTACGTCAACGACTTTGATGGCAATGGCGCAGTAGAGCAGTTTATCACCATTTTTGAAGGTGAAAAAGCATATCCTTTTGCCTTGTTGCCCGATGTGGTCAAACAAATCCCCTCCTTGCGCAAGAAATACCTCAAACATGCCCAATATCAGGGTCAAACCATGTCTGATATTTTCCCACCCGAAGCTTTGTCCAGTGCCATAAAATGGGAAGTGTACACGACCCAAACTTCCGTGGCCATCAATGACGGCAAAGGAAAATTCAGCTTGTTGTCCTTGCCTGTCGAAGCCCAAATCTCTTCCACTTATGGCTTAATGGCTGATGATTTGGATCGGGACGGCATAGTGGATATTTTGCTGGCTGGCAATTTTTTTCAGGCCAAACCTGAACTAGGCATCAATGCGGGGAGTTATGGTTTGGTATTGAAGGGGCTGGGTAAAGGAAAGTTCATTCCTTTGAACTCAAAACAATCCGGACTTTTGCTCAAGGGCGCAGTACGGGATGTGGAGGCAGTAAAATCGGGCCAGCGCAAAATTTTGATCGTGGCCAAAAACGACGATTGGGTAGAGACCTTTGTGTATTGATCATAAACCAATGTTTTTTGTTAAAAACCTACACAAATCAATAGTTATGAAAAAGCGTGGATTGATGCTTTGGAGTTTGATGTTAGCAGGATCAATGTTGATCATGAGCAGCTGCCAATCCGAATACGACAAGATGCGCCGCCGGGAATTGGCAAGTGGAGTGCGCCAGGATAGCCTATTTTTTGGCATTTACATGGGCATGCCCAGCGAGGATTTTTTTGCCCGCTGCCTATCTTTGAACCGCCAGCGCATTTTGACCAACAACAGCGATGGCCGTCGGGTACAATGTTTCATCAAGGGGGAAGACCCGCAGATCATTATGAATTTTTACCCCAATTTTAAGGAAAATCAAATCCGGGAAATGCCTGTGGATTTTCATTATGCCAGTTGGTCGCCCTGGAACAAACATCTTTGGGCAGATAAACTACTTCCCAAAATGGTCTCCATTCTTGAACGCTGGTACGGCAAGGGTTTTATCAAAATGGAAGACAAAGAACGTGGGGTGATCTACGTAAAAATTGACGGAAATCGGCAAATTGTGATTGGGGCCAAGGACGATCAGTACGTTAAAGCTAACTTTACCGACCTGACCCATCCAATTGAGGCTGAAGAAATTGAAAATGTTCCGGCCAGAGCAAAACCAAAAACGACCTCGCAAACCGCGCGATAACATGAAGCAAAATATCCTTTTGGGCTGCATCCTTTTGTTGGGGATGAGCGCGTGTAAAAAAGAATTGCAACAGGCCTCGGAAGTCAAAACCGATACCCTGTTCTCCGAGATGCCCAGTACCGTAACGGGTATAGATTTTGTCAATCAACTGCATTTTGACAACGACTTCAACATCTATACCTACCGCAATTTTTACAATGGCGGCGGTGTAGCCTTGGGCGACATCAACAACGATGGCTTGATCGACATCTATTTTACCGCCAATATGGAAGAGGATCGCCTCTACCTCAATAAAGGCAATTGGCAATTCGAAGACGTAACCCAAAAGGCAGGGGTAAATGGCCGCAAAGCCTGGTCTACTGGCGTAAGTATGGCTGACGTCAATGGAGACGGCTGGTTGGACATCTACGTATGTAATTCCGGCGATGTCAAAGGCGACAACCGGGAAAACGAACTCTTCATCAACCAAAAGGACGGCACTTTTAAAGAAATGGCCAAGGAATATGGCGTTGCGGACCCTGGTTATTCTACCCATGCGGCTTTTTTTGATTACGACAAGGATGGCGACCTCGACCTGTATCTGCTGAACAATTCCTTTCAGGCCATTGGCAGCTTCAACTTGCGCAAGCAGGTGCGCAACACCCGCGACCCACTGGGTGGGCACAAGTTTTTTCGCAACGATGGGGAAAAATTTGTCGACATCAGCGAACAGGCTGGTATTTACGGCAGCATCATTGGTTTTGGCCTGGGGGTAACCGTGGGGGATGTGAACCAGGATGGCTGGCAAGATATATATGTATCCAACGACTTTTTTGAACGCGATTACCTGTACATCAACAACCAGCAAGGTGGTTTTAGTGAAGTATTGGAGCAATCCATGCGCTCCATTAGTGCCGCTTCCATGGGGGCGGATATGGCCGACATCAACAACGATGCGCTGCCGGATATCTTTGTGACGGATATGCTTCCAGGTACCGATCGGCGACTCAAAACCAAAACGACATTCGACAACTGGGATCACTATCGCTCCAACGTTGAAAATGGCTATTGGCACCAATTCACCCGCAACATGCTACAAATCAACAACGGTGATGGTACTTTCAGCGACGTAGGCCGCTTGGCAGGAGTGGAAGCTACCGACTGGAGTTGGGGTGCCTTGTTTATGGACATGGACAACGATGGACTGAAAGATATTTTTGTCGCCAACGGCATCTATCAGGATTTGACCGATCAGGATTACGTTTCTTTCATTGCCGATGAACAAACCAAGCTGTCCATCATTTCCCGGCGTGGCGTGAATTTTAAAGCGCTGGTGGACTCCATTCCCGTGGAGCCCATTCCCAGTTATGCCTTCCAAAATAAAGGAGGTTTGAAGTTTGAAAACCAGGCCGAGGCTTGGGGATTAGGCAAACCCAGCCACTCCAATGGCTCGGCTTATGGGGATTTGGACAATGATGGCGACCTGGATTTGGTGACCAATAATGTCAACATGCCCGCCTTTATCTACCGCAACAACGCTGAAATAATACATAAGGATCACCATTACCTCAAGTTTGAATTGAGTGGAGAAGGGAAAAATACCTACGCGCTAGGCACCAAAATCACCCTGAAATACGCCGATAAACTACAATACCTGGAGCAAATGCCCATGCGAGGCTTTGAGTCTACGATGGACCCGCGTCCGAATTTTGGCTTGGGGAAAGTCAAAACCATAGACACGGTCGTGGTCGATTGGCCGAACGGCAAACGCACGCTGTTGACCCAGGTCAAAGCCGACCAAACGTTGAAGCTGAAACAAGGTGAAGCAACACTAACTACTCCCGCTAAACCTGCTCCTGGACCCAAATTGTTCCGCGAGCTCAATGTGCTCAATGGGGTGAATTATCGCCACGTTGAAAACGATTTTATCGATTTCGACCGTGACCGTTTGTTGTACCTGATGCTCTCGACCGAAGGCCCCAAAATAGCCAAAGGAGACGCCAATGGGGATGGGCGCGAGGATTTTTACGTCGGTGGAGCCAAAGATCAGGCAGGTAAACTGTTTGTTCAAAAGCCGGATGGCTCCTTTGTTTCCACCAATGAAGCCTTA
>JAAFHQ010000298.1 GCA_013298445.1 Chitinophagales bacterium
TTGGGGAGAAGTATGTGCCGGTTTCGGAGACGTATAAGAAGGGTTTTTGGAAGGTGATTCAAGGGAAGGAGTAGCTCTAAGTTTTTTTACCAAAGCGACATTTTTATTATCACAAAGAAAAAAAGAGGACACAAAGGGCACAAAGTTAGACGTTGACTATTGGCTTCCTTCCAATTCAACCCAACACCTCCTGCAAAATCTGATGCGAATGAATCTCCGGCAAATGCTCCAAATGCAGCCGGTAATAATCCAATAACTTGCTCAACAACTGCCGCCGCTGCCCTGCAGGTAAGCGCAAAAGATGGCATTCCGTGTAATTGCTGTTCAATAAAGCATAAAAAGCTTTGCTCAGTTCCAAATCCAGGCAGTAGGCAGCAGCAGGGGAATTGTCGGAAAAAACACCTTCCTGGAGATCAAATACCGGGGTGTCCAAAGTCAAATCCCCTCCCGGCATAAACCCCAAATACGCACTGAGCTCAACTAAAAAATGCAAATGTAAATTGGCAA
Source organism: Chitinophagales bacterium (assembly GCA_013298445.1). Classification (GTDB taxonomy): domain Bacteria; phylum Bacteroidota; class Bacteroidia; order Chitinophagales; family Saprospiraceae; genus Haliscomenobacter. Next base: position 508 of record JAAFHQ010000298.1, read on the forward strand.
TGGGCTGTTGAGTTTGATCCAGAAACTGAAAAGTTTGGTACAAAAAATTGAATAATTCTGGATTCGCTTCGGCTTCACGGATGGTTTTGCGCGCGATTTCTGCAATGAACAGACCTACCGCACTCTTGCGCACATCAAAGGGAATGGCGCGGTACACACAAGCTGATTTGATCTCCTTGATCCGGCTGAGCCCTTTATCCTCCCGTACGCCCGCCACCATGTCCACCAAGGTCATCACCTGGTAGATGCTGGCATTGTGTTTGGACCTTTGGCTACGCACCCCATTGACAATGTAACTCTGCAAGCCTTTTGCCTCCGTGAAAATGTCGACAATCAGGCTACTTTCAGAGTATTTCAGGGTACGAAAAACAATACCACGGGTTTCGATAAGCATGCGCGGTGAATTTAGAGCAGTTGGCAGCAGGAGTAAAACATCAATTTATCCCCAAATGTTAAATTTAATCTAAAGTTTCAAGAAAGTCATCGATTTCTATTTGACACAGGCATCCTTTTGCCCATAAATTTGTCCTTGGGAGAAATAAAATTTTAAATTTTTCTACCCGACTTTAAAAACCTATTGTCATGAAAATCCTGTTCTCTGCTCTGCTGCTGACCTGTTTGTTGAACACTGCTTGGGCTGGTCCCTTAACTACCGAACAATTGCGCAGCAATTTAATTACCAATACCTGGCGGGAGACCGACGCGAACGAATGGACCGGTTTTGGATTACTGATGGAATTTAACGATAACGGAATAGTGACGGTTATCAACAATACCCGTGCCGAATGGCCTGCCATGGCCCGTTACACCTGGACTGTCGATTTGCAACGCGAAACGCCAGTTATTTCTTTCCGGGACTACACCGGCAGTACTTTCCGCTATACGGCGGTACAAACCTTACGTGGATTGGACTTGTTGCCCTTTGATTCCGAAATGCGCACGGTGATCCACCTAAGTACTGGCAATCGGGTGAACCCAGTCCAATGGACCAAAACACAACAAACTCTGCTTGGTTCCTGGGAAAATACCATTGCCGTCCCTGCCGCCAATAGCCAGGTGCCTCAATTGCGCTTCAATTCAGATGGAACTTACGCCTTGTCCTGGGGAGTCATCAACACCTCCGCTAAAGTACGCGAAGCTGGTCGTTGGATGCTGTCCAAGTGTAGCGACTTCATTATTCTGATGCCAGAGGATAGCGACACATTGGAATATGCGAAGGTACGTTTGATCAGTGCCGACGAAATGGTAGTGGAACAACTGGTGGTCACCAAAGGGAGCTTGGTGGTCAATAAGGAAGTGAAGAATATGTTCTTTAATAAACTGTAGACAAGTTGAGGAGGTTGAGGGAGGTTGAGAAGGTTTAGGCTACCGCGAGCAACTTAGACAAGGACATTGTCAAAATCGCTCGCGGTAGCCTAAACCTTCTCAACCTCCCTCAACTATTTACGCGTCCACATTCGCGTATTTCGCATTTTCCTCAATAAACTGACGACGTGGTGGTACTTCATCACCCATCAGCATCGAGAATACACGGTCGGCTTCCATGGCGTCGTCGATAGTGACCAAGCGCAACATGCGGCGCTCAGGATCCATGGTGGTTTCCCACAATTGCTCGGCGTTCATCTCACCCAAACCCTTGTAGCGTTGTACTTTTACGCTGCTTTCATTGTTGCCGCCAAACTCTTCGATCGTTGTGCGGCGCTCCTCCTCATTCCAGCAGTACCGCTCATTTTTGCCCTTTTTGATCAAATACAATGGTGGTGCAGCAATGTAAATGTTGCTGTTTTCAATCAAGGGTTTCATGTAGCGGAAGAAGAAGGTCAGGATCAAAGTGGTAATGTGGCTACCGTCCACGTCGGCATCCGTCATGATGACCACTTTGTGGTAGCGCAGCTTATTGATGTTGAGAACACGATCGCCATTGTCGTCCTCTTCGATGCTCACGCCCAAAGCGGTGAAAATGTTTTTGATCTCCTCGTTTTCGTAAATTTTGTGCTCCATGGCTTTTTCCACGTTCAGGATTTTACCCCGTAGTGGCAGAATGGCCTGGATGTGGCGGTTGCGGCCTTGTTTGGCTGTACCACCCGCCGAGTCTCCCTCGACAAGGAAAACCTCACTTTCGTGTGGATCCTTAGAAGAACAGTCGGCTAGTTTGCCGGGCAAACCTCCACCTGCAAGTACGTTTTTGCGCTGAACCATCTCACGAGCCTTGCGCGCAGCGTGCCGCGCGGTAGCCGCCAGGATGACTTTGTCCACGATGCGCCGGGCTTCACGGGGGTTTTCCTCACAGAAGTTTTTCAGCACGTCGCCCACACATTGGGAAACGATTGAAGTCACTTCGGAGTTACCCAATTCACCTTTGGTTTGGCCTTTGAACTGTGGCTCGGGCACTTTTACCGATACCACCGCAGTCAAACCTTCGCGGAAGTCTTCGCCGGAAATTTCTTCTTTCAGCTTTTTAAAGGCCCCTGAATCTTCGCCGTATTGTTTGAACACCCGCGCCAGAGCCGAGCGGAAGCCGCGTACGTGCGTTCCCCCTTCCCGGGTGTGGATGTTGTTGACGTAGGAGTAGATGTTCTCCTGGTAGGACTCGTTGTAGATCATGGCTACTTCCACTTCTACATCGTCCCGGCGCGTCATCACATAGATAGGTTGTTCAATCAATGACTTTTTCGCACCATCCAGGTAACGGACAAATTCCTGCAAGCCCCCTTCGGAGAAGAATGATTCAGCTTTACCCGTTCTTTCATCGAGCATGCTGATGTGCAAACCCTTATTCAGAAAAGACAATTCTTTGACCCTGCGTACCAATTGTTCGTACTCGTAAATGAGGGTTTCAAAGATGGTTCCATCAGGCCGAAAAGTGATAATTGTACCCGTTTTATCAGACTCGCCAATCACTTTTACATCACCCAGTGGTTTGCCTTTGGCAAATTCCTGGACAAAAATTTTGCCTTCCCGGTGTATCTCGGCTCTCAGGTAATCAGAAAGTGCGTTGACGCAGGAGATACCCACGCCGTGCAGACCACCCGATACCTTGTAGGTGTTTTTGTCGAACTTCCCACCAGCGTGTAGTACAGTCATTACCACTTCCAATGCTGATTTTTGCAGCTTGTGGTGCATGCCTGTAGGGATACCCCGGCCATTGTCCTTTACCGTAATCGAATTGTCTGCGTGTACAATCACTTCGATGTGGCTACAATACCCTGCGAGGTGCTCATCGATAGAGTTGTCGACAGCCTCCCAAACCAAGTGGTGCAAGCCTTTTGTATCGGTGCTACCAATGTACATTCCAGGCCTTTTGCGGACGGCCTCTAAACCTTCGAGTGCCTGGATGTTATCCGCGCCGTAGTCATCGGCGCTATTTGAATCCTGTAGATTCTCTTGCGTCTCTTTTACCATATCCATCCTGCAAAGATACGAAAAAATTACGGGATTTAGAAGAAAAAAATGAACAAAAATTCGGATTTAGATAATTTTAATTTTTTGTAAATCAATTTGTTACGGTTTATTTTTTCGATATAAGTATTCCTGGTTCTTTTTCATTGCTTTCTAATGGTTGAAATGAGGTGTTTAATAATTGTTTATTTTTGTGCAAGACCAAAAAATGAATGGATGGAGTGGCAGATTGAAAGTTTGGCAGCGCTTCCCCACTATAGTCAAAAACTGCTGGAAAATTTTCCTGAGCGGCGGGTTTTTGCCTTTACGGGTGAAGTTGGAGCAGGAAAAACGACCTTTATTCAAAACATCTGTAAGCACCTGGGGGTTACTCAAGTGGTAAGTAGTCCCACTTTCGCGCTGGTCAATGAATATGTTTACACTGAAGCGTCGAGTGGTGTACTCCGTTCGGCTTATCATTTGGATTTGTACCGTTTGCGAAGCATCGAAGAGGCTTTGGAAATAGGGGTAGAGGACTATTTGTACAGTGACAATTACTGTTTTGTCGAATGGCCGGAAATCATCGAACCTTTGTTGCCTGAAGATACCTTGCGGATTCATTTTGAAATGCTAAGCGATTCCCAACGAAAAATGCTAATTTTGTAAAAACAATAGGCGAGGAAAAGCCAGACTATTTTCAGTCGGGCCTCTTCTCGGTTTACTTCCTGAACTATGAGTGGTGGAAAAGAAGGAAATGGCGGAACGGCCATCGCTATACCCAAGTCTTTAACAGACTTCCAATACCAGACCCAACCGGAAACCCTGGACGTACAGCAAAAATCGGAGAAGTTGTTCATTGGGGTCTCTAAAGAAAGTACGCTCCAGGAAAACCGGGTAGCACTGGTTCCTTCTTCGGTTGCAATTCTGGTGGGTTATGGCCACCGGGTGGTCGTTGAAGCTGGTGCAGGGGAAAAAGCGCATTTCACCGATCATCAGTTTTCAGAAGCTGGGGCAGAAATAGCCCACAGCAAGGAAGAGGTTTTCCGTGCCAAAATATTGTTGAAAGTAGCTCCACCAACGCTGGCAGAAATCGAGTTGATGCACCCCAATCAAATCCTCATTTCGCCACTCCATCTGCCCATCATTTCCGGGGAATACATCAATAAACTTCGCCAAAAAAGGGTCATCGCCCTGGCCATGGAATACATCAAGGACGACCTGGACAACTTCCCGGTAGTGCGCACCATGAGCGAAATGGCGGGTATTCGGGCCATGTTGACTGCGGCTGAATTGTTGACCAGTACCGGCGGGGGTAAGGGTATCTTGCTAGGGGGTATTTCCGGGGTGCCCAGTGCCAAAGTAGTCATTCTGGGTGCGGGGATTGTAGCCGAAAACGCCACCCGGGTAGCCCTGGGCCTCGGTGCAGAAGTACGCATTTTTGACAACAACATCTACAAACTCAAACGCCTACAAAATCAAGTAGGCCGCCAATTGTACACCTCCTCCATCGATCCTTTTTACCTGCGAGAAGAATTATTGACCGCGGATGTGGCCATTGGAGCGATCCATTCCAAAAGTGGTCGTGCTCCAGTGATTGTGAGTGAAGAAATGGTGTCGCGGATGCGCCCAGGCGCCGTGATTGTGGATGTGAGCATCGACCAGGGCGGCTGTTTTGAAACCTCCCGGGTGACTTCGCTGGATAAACCTACTTTTATCGAGCATGGAATCATCCATTATTGTGTGCCGAATATTGCCTCGCAGGTACCACGTACGGCTTCGATGGCAATTAGTAACATCTTGACTTCCATTTTATTGCGCTCAGGTTCTACGAGCAGCATTGAACACTTGTTGTTCAGCAATCCCGGCTTGCGGCACGGGGTGTACACCTACAAAGGCTGTTTGTGCAACGAATATTTGAGCGAACGTTTTCAGATCAAGTACACGAATTTGGATTTGTTGATTACGTCGCATTTTTAACCATAAGTATTTGACCATATTAAATGCTTATTATGTCCACTCGCCTACATCAATTGCTCAACGATTACCATTCCGGTTGGAGCCTCGACCAAGCCTTTTATCTCGACGAAAATATTTTCAGTGAGGAATGGAACCATATCTGGTCCAAAGGCTGGCTTTTTGTGGGTACCACCGCCGAGATTCCCAAAGCAGGCGACTTTTTTACCTATACGGCACACAAAGATTCCATCATTGTCATTCGGGGCAATCAGGGCGAGGTTTACGCTCACTACAACACTTGTCGGCACCGTGGCTCCCTGATCTGCCTGCAAGAGCGAGGCAATACCCAAGCACTCATGTGCCCTTATCACCAGTGGGTGTACGACAAAAACGGTACGCTGCTCAACGCCCGTTTGATGCAGGAGGATTTTGATAAAGCTGAATTTGGATTACATTCCGCCCATGTACAGGTGCTTGAGGGCTTGATTTTTATTTCATTGGCACAAGATCCACCCGATTTTGCTAGCGTGGTGGCTGATTATACCCCATTTTTGCGCCCATTCCAGTTGAATCAGGCTAAAGTAGCATACAAGGCCAGCTATGAATTGCGGACCAACTGGAAACTGGTTGCCGAAAATTTTCGGGAATGTTACCATTGTGGCCCAGCGCACCCCGAATATTGTCGGGCAGTGATTGGTGCCAACCTGCGGGAAGATGTGGATGAAGTGCTTGCAGACCGCCGCCAAGCCTGGCAAAGCAAAGGCCTGGCCACCGAAACTGTTGAGTTTACGGAAACTTCCTTCCATTTTGGGGTGCGTTATCCGCTGCGCCCAGGGGTACAAAGTTACAGCTTGGATGGACAACCTGCGTCCAAACCGATGGGCTTACACCAGGATTACGATGCCGGAGTATTGGGTTTGGTCGTTTTACCTGGGTTTTGGATGGACGCAGTGAGTGATTATGTGTGGACGATGCGGGTTACCCCCTTAAGCGCCGAACGTACCGCCATCGAGTTGACCTGGTTGGTGGATGGTTCAGCCGTAGAAGGAGTAGATTACACTGTAGAGCGGCTTTGTTCTTTTTGGAAGGTGACTGGAGAGCAGGATTGGGCGCTTTGTGAAAACAATTTCCAGGGTATCGAATCAAGTCGCTACCAACCTGGGCCCTATGCCCCTGCAGAACTGGACGTGGCCAAATTTGTGGATTGGTACATCGGCAGGATGAATGAAGGCGTTTGGGCGAGTGTGGAGCAGGTGTATTGATTCTACAACTCTTTTCTTCGCCACAAATACCAGCCCAAAACCAGCCCAACCAAGGCCACCAAAACTGCATTTAAAAAAAAGATTTCCCCGATTTTCAACTTGGCATCGTACAAGTACCCGGTCCAAAAATTGCCCACAATTGCCCCAATGCCATAATAAGCTGCATACAAAAGGGATTGTC
>JAAFHQ010000299.1 GCA_013298445.1 Chitinophagales bacterium
AGCACCAGCAATGAGCCAAAACCTCCCTTCTTCATTTTTCAACACAGGCAACAATGCTTTGTAATTCTTCTTCGGATGAATTCCAATTGAAAAAAAGAAGGGCTCTTTCAATGGCCATTCAGCCCTGCAATTCCGCTCTCCAAATTCTTCAATATTATTCCCATTGTAAACCACAGTTTGCCGAGTGTGATTTGAGATATTAAAATGTTGATTTACTTGAGATCGAACAAACCCTGAAACGTAAGTAATCACGGATGAACGATCTATTTTCCATTGCAATCGATTGATTTTATTCCTTTTTTTTAACGCACCGTAGTCTTCTCGCTCAAGAAAATTAAGGTCATGAACGGTAAGCACAGTTTTCATTCTTGTAGCCGGCCACCAGGCTGAATCCTGATGCGTAGAATGCCACAAATCTGCCCCGTTATTTACCCCCAACCACCGCTCCCACATCAATACGGTACGATACTGAACCTCAGCGCCCCAATAGCCAATAGAATTGGCATTCAACAAAAACTCCAACTCAACCTCACAAACCTTTTTCTGCAACAAAGCATTTCCCAGATGATGACAAAATTGCCCCAAACCAGAATAAGGAGTTCGGATACGCTCCATATCAATAAGGACTTTTGCCATAAATATTATTTTTCGATAATATAAAGGACCACATCCGCAATCGCCCTTGCAGCATCTGGTTTCCCCAAAGGACGAATATTTTCGCTAAGGCTAAATGACAATGCTTCATTATCTAAAATCATAAACGCCTCAGGTAACATTTTCTCAATCGCCTCCGAATCCTTGACACATCTGGCAGCCCCTATTTGAGACAATGCCAATGCATTTTTTGACTGATGGTCCTCCGCAACGTTGGGTGAAGGCACTAACACAGCAGGTTTACCAATCAAGCACAGTTCGCTAATAGTTAAAGCACCAGCCCTGGCAACCACAACATCAGCCGCGGCGTAAGCCAGATCCACTCGATCAACAAATGGAAGTATTTTTACATTCGGCAGAAGTGCAGCACCTGATGTTTTATCTTGTTCGTAGTACACCTTACCACATTGCCACAAGAATTGAAAACGACTACGTTCATCTTCATTCAATTTCAATAACCCTTCTTTTAAAGCCGTATTCAAGGTTTTAGCCCCAAGACTTCCACCTGTAATAAATATTGTTTTTTTGCCAGAATTCAATTGAAAGTGCTCGATTCCAGCGGCACGTTTGTTGCTAAGGTCTAAAATATCTTGCCGAACTGGATTGCCGGTGTACTCGAGTTTATCAGCAGGAAACCACTGCCCCATTTGGTCATACGCAACACAAATTTTTGTAGCGTTTTTCGAGAGCAACCTGTTCGTCACACCCGGAAACGAGTTCTGTTCTTGAATCAAGGTCGGAACCCCTAATTGCTGCGCTACCCTCATTACTGGACCCGAAGCGTAGCCTCCAGTACCAATCACAATATCAGGCACAAAATCTTTGACAATTCTTTTAGCCTTTTGTGTACTCTGATACAGTTTAAAGGGAAATTTCAAATTCCGTTTTAAACTTGTCCATGAGAGCCCACGCTGAAATCCAACAATACTTAACCCGATGATTTCGTAACCCGATTGAGGCACCCGCTCCATCTCCATTTTACTTTCAGCACCTACAAATAAAAATTGCGTATCTGGGCGTTGCTGTTTAATGGCATCAGCAATTGCGATAGCAGGGAACACATGTCCTCCTGTACCTCCACCAGTTAGCATTATTCTTAATGGCCCAGTCTTCATGGCTCTAATGTTTCAATGTATTTAGAAACGCTCAGGATTATCCCTAAAGCAATTGATGTAAAAATAATACTAGTCCCCCCCATTGAGATCATTGGCAATGTCAAACCTGTAGAAGGCACTAAGTGCACAGATACAGCCATATTTGCAAGCGCTTGAATAGTCAAACTCAAACTCAAGCCAATTGCTAGAAATGCGCCGAATGCCTTGGGGCTTTTCGTAACTAAAACTACTGTACGAAAGAAAAGCATACAATACAAAATAAGTATAGATAATCCGCCTATCAGTCCATATTCTTCACAAATTAGAGGATATATAAAATCAGCATACACATAGGGCAAAAAATTTCGACTTATTGAATTACCCGGCCCAACCCCAACGACTCCACCATTAGCGATTGCAATTTTGGCTTGCTGGACTTGATATCCACCATCTTCGTTGTAGATGTAATCCTTAACCCGTGAAACCCAGGTTTCAACGCGCACTAATTCTGGAAAAAATTCACCCACGACGAGCAGCCCCGCAAAAACTACTACTCCCAACAGAACCAAAAGAAAAATAAATCGAGGCCTTACCCGACCAATAAACATCAATGCAATACACGTCACAAACAACACCATCGAAGTCGACAAATTTGCCGGTGCAATCAACCCACACACTGCCAGCACGGGAACAATAATGGGCACAAAGGCATCTTTCCAACTTGAAATGTATTCTTGCTTACGAGTCAATTCTCGCGCCACGTAAATGATCAATACAATCTTTGCGAATTCCGAGGGCTGAAAACTAATGCCCCCAATACTGATCCAGCGGGCCGCGTCATTGATCCTAACCCCAAAAATTAGAGTAAGAAACAACAATGGGATAACGGCAAGTAGCAGAAATGGAGCCAACTTGTTGTATCGCTGGTAATGCATCAAATGGCACAAATAGATCAAAAACAGGCCAAAACCGAGCCTTACCACGTGGGTAATCAGGAAAATTGTAGTGTCCCCATTCTTAGACTTCCATGCCAACGAGCCTGTAGCCGAATACACTGCCAATATGCTTGCAAAGCACATCAGCGCAATCAGCATCCAGATGGTGCGATCGCCACGCAATTCAGCAGCAATTTTATTGGCAAAAGACATTTTAAATAATTTTATTGGATCGCTTAGAGTTCAGAGCCAAAACTGATTTTTTGAATTGATCTCCTCGGTCTTCGTAGTTTTTAAACAAATCAAAACTTGCACACGCCGGGCTCAACAAAACAACATCCTCAGCCTGAGCAAAGTCATTGGCCAATCGCACGGCCTCATCTGCACTTTTTGCCTCTACCATTGGCAAGCCAAAAGGCTCGAAAGTTTTGAACAACTTGACATTATCAATCCCCATACAAACAATCGCCTTTACATTTTTCTCTATAAAAGGGAAAAGTGGCGTGTAGTCATTCCCTTTATCGGTACCACCAACGATCCAGACTGTAGGCTTATCCATTGCCTGTAAAGCATAAAAAACAGAGTCTACATTAGTGGCCTTAGAGTCATTGATAAAAAGTACGCCATTGATTTCAGCCACCCTCTCCAAACGATGCGGGGGAGGTATAAATGAATAAATAGCCTCTTCAATTTCTTCGGCACTCACCCCTACTTCCAGTGCAGCACGAATGGCGCAGGCAGCATTAAACATATTATGTGGCCCTTTCAAGGCAGAACTACTCAAATCAAATGAATAATCCGCCACCCGAACATAACCATCCACCAAATCCGCACTACCCACTTCGTATTTTTCACATTGCACACTGTCGGGGGTAGCACTCAGGTAGTTTTGAATATTTACATCATTCGCATTCGTGATCATGAGGTCACTGCCTCGCTGATTCATCGTAATTCGAAACTTTGACTTGATATAGTTTTCTAATTTGTACTCATACCGATCCAAATGATCCGGCGTAATATTTAAAAGAAGTGACACATTAGGCCTAAATGCCTGAATATCATCCAGTTGAAAACTACTTACTTCAAGTACAAAGTGCCGTTCTGGCTCCAGATGATTGTGCTCCAAATCTTCAGCAACCATCTCGGCAAACGATTTTCCTACATTCCCTCCCATCCTTACATTCAACCCAGCATGCTTTAAAATATGATAAAGCAGGTAGGTAGTGGTCGTTTTTCCATTCGAGCCTGTAATTGCTAAAATCTTGCTAGATCCAACAAACTGAGCACCCAACTCAATTTCACCAATTACCGGAATATTTTTTTTCCGAATAGCCTGCATTACAGGGCTCTTCTCTGGAATACCCGGACTTTTTATGATTTCATCTGCACTCAATATGCGCTCCAATGAATGCCCATTTTCTTCGTATTCAATGCCGTGTTTTTCCAGGTCCGATTTAAACACTGGCAAGAGTGCATTCTTGTCGGATACAAATACCGTGTACCCCACCTGTTTGGCCAGGATGGCTGCACCTACTCCCGATTCTCCGGAGCCTAGTACTACGATATTTTTTTTCATAATATGATTAGCGAATTTTAAGCGTAATCAAAGTCACTAATGCCAAGAAGATCTGTACAATCCAAAAACGAACAACGATGCTCACCTCATGCAACCCGGCTTTCTGAAAATGGTGATGGAGTGGAGCCATCTTAAAAAGTCGTCGCCCCTCTCCGTATTTCTTTTTCGTGTATTTGAAATACCAGACCTGAAGAATTACGGACAAGGTTTCAATGAAGAAAATTCCACACAATGCCGGAATCAACAACTCTTTCCTGATCACAATGGCCAATGTGGCAATCATGCCTCCCAACATCAAACTACCCGTATCACCCATAAAAACACGCGCCGGAAAGACATTGTGCCATAAAAACCCAATACATCCCCCTAAGAGGCAAGCAATAAACACCACCAATTCACCCGACTGAGGGATGTACAAAATATTCAGATACTCCGCCGCTTTAGAGTTGCCGCTTACATAAGCCAGAATACCCAGCACTGCAATTACAATTGCAGATGTGCCTGCAGCCAAACCGTCCAGCCCATCGGTAAGATTGGCGCCATTCGAAACCGCAGTTACCACCACAATAGTCATTACAATAAAAAACAGCCACACAAAATCCTTTGCATTATCACCCAAGAAACGCGAATAATCCAACTCATTGTTCTTGAAAAACGGAACATTGGTAATTGGCGCTTTCACGTGCACGTAAGTCAAAGACGGGGCTTTTTTGCCCATTGTGTGAATCTCCCTAACTACTTCGTACCCGTAGGCTTGGGCTGCAGCAGGTGTCATCCGCACTACCACTTCTTTATTCAAAAGCATCGTCAAACCCACAATTAACCCTAAACCAACTTGGCCAGCAATCTTAAACTTACCCTTCAATCCCTGTTTGTCTTTTTTAAAGACTTTGATGTAATCATCGGCAAAACCAATTGCCGAAAGCCAGGTAATTGCCAACAGCATCAACAAGATGTACACATTGTCCAGGCGCGCCATTAGCAGACAAGGAATTACCGTGGCCATGATGATAATTACCCCCCCCATTGTCGGCGTGCCGGCTTTCTGATTCTGCCCCGCTAAGCCCAAATCACGCACAGTCTCCCCAATTTGAAGTTTGCGCAAAAACGCAATAATTCTACCTCCAAAAATCACACTAATTACCAACGACAATACCATCGCCATACCCGCCCGAAACGAGATGTACTGAAACAGACGCGCTCCAGGAAAATGGTAATGATTGTACAAGTAGTCAAAAAGGTGATACAACATTGTGTTGGCTTTACATTTATTCTATTGTCGCATTTTTTCAAAATTTGTTGCAGAAGTATTTTTCAACCCTTCTGCAACTTTCAACTGATTTTCAAAATAATAGTAGTCCCTCCACTATTATGTCTTTAAAGATTTCTCTAAAATTTCTTTGTCATCAAAATCAATCTTCACTCCATTTATTTCTTGATATTTTTCATGGCCTTTGCCTGCTACCAAAATCACGTCGCCTGACTTAGCCATTCTTGCTGCGGTTCTGATCGCTTGTTCTCTATTTTCAATGATGAGCGTCTTTTGTGACAGGGCTTCATCCAGTCCGGCTTCCATTTCTTTCAAAATATCAACCGGTTTTTCAGTGCGAGGATTGTCGCTCGTCAAAATGGCCTGATCACTCAACTGGACCGCAATCCGAGCCATCACCGGGCGTTTGGTTTTGTCCCGGTCGCCACCACAACCCACTACCACCAGGACTCTATTCCCCGGCTTCCGAAGTTGCCCAATTGTCTTCAAAACCTGCTCCAGCGCATCAGGTGTGTGGGCGTAGTCGACAATACCCACAACCCCTCTTTCTGTAAGGTAATCAAAGCGCCCCTCTGCTCCTTTCAGGTTACTTACGACCGTAAGCGCCTGCGCTTTTTCTACCCCTAACTCTCTCGCTACACCGTACACTGCCAACAAATTGTAGGCATTAAACTCTCCAATCAATCGCGCGTGCAATTCCTCGTCATCCATTCGTAAGTGCAAACCCGACAATCCATTATCCAGTATTTTGGCTTTGTAACTGGCCGGCTTCTTCAAACCGTAAGTCCGCGTACGCGCACCGGTATTTTGCAACATGAATTGCCCGTTGCGGTCGTCAATGTTGGTCAATGCAAAAGCAGTGGTAGGCAATTGGTCAAACAACATTTTTTTGGCATCCCGGTAATTGGCAAACGTGCCGTGGTAATCCAAATGGTCGTGGGTCAGGTTCGTAAACACCGCACCCGCAAACACACAACCCGCAATCCGCTGCTGGTGGATGGCGTGGCTACTCGTTTCAATAAACACGTAGGCGCAACCCCCATCCCGCATTTCACCCAACAAGGCCTGCAATTGCAATACGTCCGGTGTGGTGTGGGTACTCGGAATCACGTGCTCTCCAATCCGATTCTCAACGGTACCAATCAATCCACATTTGTATCCCAACGTTGTAAAAAACTGCCACAACAGGGTCGTCACAGTCGTTTTTCCATTCGTTCCAGTCACCGCAACCAGACTCATTTCTTTGCTCGGGTGGCCATTAAAGGCCGCCGCCAATTGCCCAATCGCCAATGCACTGTCAGCAACTTCCACGTACGTTACCTCTGACTTAGGTTCCTCAATGGACTCTTCCGACACAATCACCGACGCCCCTTTTCCAATGGCATTTTTTATAAAATCGTGTCCATCCACCGCCACTCCGCGCACAGCAGCAAACAACACGCCGCCCTCCCCTACCCTGCGGCTGTCGACCTGCAAGGCACTGATCGCAACATCCTGATTACCAGTCACCTGGCGGACGCCCGACACGGAGCGGAGTAATTCTTTTAAGAGCACGTTTTATTAAAAATTCTATTCTAAGTACAATGTAATTGCTGTTTTCCCACTGGCTTTAGTGCCGGGCGAGAGGCTCTGCCGAGCCACTTTGCCCACTCCTTCTACCCGCACTCGACAACCCCGATTTTCCAGCAGGTAAATCGCGTCTTTCAATCCCATTCCCACCACCGACGGCACCAGATTGTCTGACACCT
>JAAFHQ010000003.1 GCA_013298445.1 Chitinophagales bacterium
TCAGCCAGGAGCGATCATCGGCACCGAAGCCTTTTATTTCAAACGCAGCGCCGAAGGTTTTTTCAAATGGCGTTCTGGAGGCCGGGTGATCCTGGAAGATCGGGTAGATGTGGGAGCTGGTTGCACTATCAACAAAGGTGTTTCTGGCGATACGCTGATTGGGGCAGGAACCAAACTCGATAGCCAGGTGCACATTGGCCATGATGTAGTGGTAGGCAAACGTTGCCTGTTCGCTGCTCAGGTTGGCATAGGCGGCAATTGTGTGATTGGCGACGATGTCATTTTGTACGGGCAGGTCGGCATAGCCCAGAACCTGCACATAGGGAACAAAGTGGTAGTTTTGGCTAAAAGCGGGGTCTCCAAGGATTTGGAAGAAGGTAAAGTTTATTTTGGCTATCCTGCTCAAGAGGCAAGGGCCGCGTATAAAGAATTGGCTACGCTTAGAAGGATCACCAATGAAAAATGAAAGCGCTATTTTACCGCTTCAAAAACCATGTCCAATCTGGTCGGAATGGCCGTAGGTGATACCGCACCCGGTTTTATATAAAACAAAATCTCCAGCTTGTACCGATCTCGAATCAGGGTACGCCGCAGGTTGGGTAAGGAAGGATTCAGATTGATGCGTGAACCAATCTTTCGCTCATCGTAATACACAATACTGAAAGCTTCGTCCGTGGCATAACACACATTCGAGCCACTTCGACATACTCGAATCACCACCTCTTGCAAAAAGGAATAGTCGGCGTTGCCCTGGATCGCTTGTAAGGTGGCTGCACGTGGCCGGATTTCCACAATTGTAGCGGTATCGATACCCGCATTTTTAGCCAGCGCGACTACGCTGGAGCTCAAATTGTCCAAGGCAAATACCCGGGGTAAGCCACCACTCAAGCCTGCTGGAATTTCAAAAGTGATGTTGGGAACCAGGATTTCAAACAAACGCTCCCGCTTGTCCTTTTTACAAGTAGCCATAAGGAGTAGAAGGAGGATAAAAAGGCAAATTTTGCGCATAGCTGGAAGATGTATTCGTCCATTGTCAAACGTGGATTGGGGATTAAAATTTTCGCATGAACAAGGAATAACAACAATCCTTATTTTGCAGCAAAACAAATTAAGCGCTCAATGGCCACCACATGGACTCTACACCAATGCTAAACTTTATGCGGGCCCTAATGGCCGACATTGAGGCCGTCGAGTACATGCTGGACCACGAGTGGTTTGAAACCGGCGTCGCCCGCATTGGGGCCGAACAGGAAATTTGTGTGGTAGATGCCAAAACCTACAAACCGCTACCCCTGGCGGTTGAAATTTTGGAAAGTATGCCCAATTGCCCCTGGTTGGACAATGAACTGGCCCGGTTTAACCTGGAAATTAACCTCCAACCCCAGGATTTCACTGGTACTTGTTTTCAAAACATGGAGCAGGAAATCCTGCAACGCCTGCAAGAAATTCGCGATAACCTGGGGCCGTTCAACGCAGAACTCCTGCTCACTGGCATTTTGCCCACCATCCGCAAACACGACCTGGAGCGGCACAACTTGACCCCACGCGAGCGCTACAACCTCCTGATCGATGCCATGACTGCCCAGCGCAATGGACAAGCTTTTGAGTTTCGCCTGCGCGGCATTGATGAACTCCAGGTACGGCATGACACCCCCTTGCTAGAGGCCTGCAATACCAGTTTTCAAATTCACCTGCAAGTCAACCCTGGGGAATATGCCCGGATGTACAATTTTGCGCTGGCGCTGGCCGGGCCCACTTTGGCACTGGGGGCCAATTCTCCGATCGTTTTTGGGCGCAGATTGTGGCACGAAAGCCGTATCGCCTTGTTTCAGCAAGCGCTAGACGTACGCACCACCCACGACCACCTGCGCGAACGCAGCACCCGGGTCAATTTTGGCAACAACTGGGTGGAAAACTCCATCTTGGACATTTACCGCGATGACCTGGCGCGTTTTCGCACCCTGATCGCCCGTGAAAGTGAAGAAAATGTGGAGGAAAAAATCCGCCGGGGCGAAACTCCCTTGCTACTCGCGCTTCGCCTGCACAATTCCTCCATCTACCGCTGGAATCGGCCTTATTACGGCATTAGCCCGAATGGAAAACCCCATTTGCGCATCGAAAACCGGATTTTGCCTGCTGGGCCCAGTGTTGTGGATCAAATGGCCAATACCGCGTTTTGGACGGGGGCTATGATTGGCTGTCAACTCCATTACCCCGATGTACGCCAAAAAATGAGTTGGGAAGATGTGCGCTCCAATTTTGAAAAAGCGGCGGCGTTTGGTTTGGATTCTAAGTTTTCCTGGTTTGATGGACAAAAAATCAGTGCGCGAGACTTGTTGTTGCAAGAGTTGATCCCCTTGGCTCGCCTTGGCTTACAAGCCCGCCAAGTGGCCAGTGCCGACATCGATCAATACCTGGGTATCGCCGAAGCGCGCATGAAAGGCCATACCAATGGCGCCATTTGGCAACTCAATAGTTACTCAAGTTTGCGCCGCAACTTGCGCGAAGACGAAGCCTTAGTGACCCTTACTGCCGCTATTCACAACCGCCAAAAACAAAACCTGCCTGTGCACGAATGGACCCCACCCAGCGCTCAGGACTTGCCACATTATCGGGCGAACAGCCTCAAAGTGGAAGAGTTCATGACCACCGATTTGTTTACCGTGCAAAAGGACGATCTGATTCAGCTGGTCGCTAAATTGATGGACTGGCGGCGCATTCAGTACCTGCCAGTAGAAGACCAAAAAGGGCATTTGTGTGGTTTGATTACTGCTCGCCTGGTTTTGCGGCACCTGGCCAAACAAACCGAACTGGAAGAGCCCAGCCTTCAACGGGTACAGGACATCATGATTGCAGAACCGGTTTCGGTGCACCCCTCTATGCTCATTCTTGATGCGATTAAATTGATGCGGGACAAAAAAATTGGTTGCCTGCCCGTGGTACAAAATGGCGAACTGGTGGGCATCATTACTGAAAATGACTTTTTGGACATTACTGCACGTTTGATCGAGCAGTGGGAAGTTTAAGTCATGCTAAAACAAGAAACCCCTGAGAAACTACATTCCTCAGGGGCTCTCCTTATCAAATATTCAAATCAACCGTGTTACTGCCCTTGCGGTTGGAACAACGAGTTCTCCGTAGGTGTGGGCTTAAACGGCGCGAATTTTTTGGTCAAATCATCCACAAATTTCTGATCCTTGTTTTCCGTGGCGTCGCGCAACAGTGTTTCCATAGTTTGCTCTGCCAGGCGTTTTTGCAAATCATAACTGGATGCAATCACATCAGGATCCTGCGAGTTGATGAACTTCAACTGCTCCAAGGTTTCTTTAGCCAAAATTTCCATGTGTGGTTTGGCCTTTTTGTAGGCACCCGCCCTTACATAAATTTCCAGCATGTAGTTGGTGCGGTAATCGTAAGGGAAGTTGAAGTTGGGGAATGACTTGAAGTATTGATCGGTCAGTGCGATCGCTTTGTCATTTTTACCTTCAGCCAAAAATGCTCCAGCGGCACGGCGCATCACCAGCTGCATACTTTGCAAACTTGGCGCATAGCTGTTGTCCACAAAAGTAGGCTCTTTGTCAAAGTTACCCCAACGCCATTTTTTCATCACGTTTTCGTACACCTTATCCGAATCGACCTTACCGCTGCCGATCAAACCGTAGTTCGGATCGCTGGCAGTACGGGTTGGCACAATGCGCAAGGCCAAACCTTCCAGTTCCATATAATCATCCAGGCCAAAAAACTTGCTGGCTTGAGTGGTTACTGCAAAATAGATTGGGCGATCCCAGAGGTTGGAAGTGATTACATCCAATACGGCGATGTCATCCTTGGTCATGTATTGCTGGGCAGGCATTTTTAATGGAATCCGATCCACCAAAGTAGTGTCTCCGGCTTTGGCCAGACCCATTTGAATGACTTTGGCTCTAGGTACTGGCAGGTATACACTGCGGGTTGGCAGGTAGGACTCGGTAGAGCCACCGTTGCTCAACTGCTGAGGGTGATCCTCACTCACAAAGCGCATGAAGTCTTGAGCGCTCATTTCGCCCTGGCTACCTTGTTCAACGAAGAACATCTGGTTGCGGCGATCGCCCTGGTAAGCAGCACTACTCAGCGTGAGTTTTAACGCAGGTGAATCATTGATTTTGCGGCGCAGCAGGTCGATGTACCAGTCTACGGCAATCAAGCTGAGGTTGACCACCCGTACGTCCCGACGAATGCCTTCTACCTCCTGGGCGTACCACAGTGGGTAGGTATCATTGTCGCCATAAGTGAAAATCACCGCGTTTTTCTCCACTGAATTCAGGAAGTTGGACGCGTAATCGCGAGAGGCGTAGTGCCCGTTGCGGCTGTGATCGTCAAAGTTTTGGGTGCCCATCAGGATCGGCGCAATCATCACCAACGCACCAGCCAAGCCGGCACCTACCGGGCCGCTCAATTTGACCCGATCGCGCAAAAGCTCGTAAATGGCCAGCACCGCCATCCCCATCCAAATACAGAAGACAAAGAAGGAACCTGCCAAAACGTAGTCCCGCTCGCGTGGCTCATTGGGTGGCTGATTGGAGTAAACGATAATACCGATACCCGTGATGACAAAGAGCGCCAGCAGCCCCAGAAAATCATTGCGGCGTTTGCCAAAATGATAAACTACCCCCAGCAAACCAAAGATGAATGGCAGTAGGTAGTATTTGTTTCTGGCTGGATTGTTTTTTTGTACTTCTGGCAATAGGGACTGGTTGCCCAAACGAGCATTGTCTAGTGCAGAAATGCCTGAAAACCAGTGTCCAGCCGATTTATCCCAGGGGTAAAGACCTTGTTCGCCATTTTGGCGTCCGGCAAAGTTCCACATGAAATAACGCCAGTACATCCACTTGATCTGGTAGTTCCAGAAAAAGCCGAAGTTCTGGGCCTGGGTTGGTTTCCAACCTTCAGGCAATTGTTGATTCGGATCCATGCCCATCCACTGCATGTACAAAGCAGGACGCCCTTGTGAGGGATCCGCCATACGTGGGAAGAACATTTTATCGGCGTCATTGTAAACGTAGTCTACTTTATCAGAAACGTGCTCGTAACGATCACCCACCCGGCCATAGCGCTTCTCTGTGGTAACGTCAGTCGGTTGCGCCGCAAAGTGTGGCCCGCGCAACAAGGGACGGTCACCATACTGCTCACGGTTGAGGTAAGGCAGCAGGCTCAAGGCATCCTTGGGCGCGTTCATATTGATAGGTGGGTTGGAATTGGCCCGGGTAACCACCATGCCGTAAGTCGACATGGCCAAAACCAATAGGGCGAATGCCACCGCTACATTTTGTACAGTAGATTCCTGGTGTTTGTGCGCGTAACGGATCGCAAAGTAAATGGCGGCCAAAATGATCAGTACTGTTGGAATGATCCCCGAGTGAAATGGCAAACCAAAAGTATTGACGAACAACAATTCAAAATTGGCCCACAAACGTGGCAACCCGGTGATGATGAACATTTGCACCAAACCCACGATCACCACCCCTACAAAAGCAGCAATGCCCGTACCGAGGAAAGTAACGTTTTTGGAACGTTTGAAGTAAAAGAACATCGCCAGAGCAGGGAAGGTCAGGATACTCAACAAGTGCACCCCAATGGACAACCCAGCCATGTATACAGCAAAAATCAACCAGCGATCGTTTTGGTGATCATCGGGCAAAGCGTACCATTTCACCGTAGCCCAGAGGGTAAGTGCGGTAAAAAAAGTAGACATGGCATACACTTCACCTTCCACCGCAGAAAACCAGATGGAAGTACAAAATGCAGTGCCCAAACCGGCTACTAAACCAGCGGCACCCAGTGCAATCTGATCTCCGGAACTGGGTTCACCATCGCGCCCAACCAGGGCCAATTTGCCCAAAATGATGGTCACCCAAGCCACAAACATGGCCGCAAATGCCGTACAAATACCCGACATTAAGTTGACCGAGAATGCAATATTTTCAGGGTTGCTGGAGAAAATGCTGGCTACCCAGGCAAACATCCGGCCCACCAGCAGAAACAAAGGTGCGCCAGGAGGGTGCACAACTTGGAGTTTGTAGGCACCCAGGATGAATTCGCCGCAGTCCCACAAGCTACCCGTGCGTTCGGCAGAGAGATAATAGACTACTGTCGCTACCGCGAACACCAGCCAACCAACAATGTTTGTTGTACGCTTAAAAGAACTCATGCGTTCGTTGTAATTTTTCTAAATTTAGTAATACACTATCAACCAGAGGCTTAGCCTTGTTTATTATTTTGACCTGCAAAAGTAATAAAATAATGAGCATTACAGCGGAACCGGGGAATGGGAAAGTGGAAAAAACTAAACTTTGGCCAACTTTTGCTACTTTCTTAGTCCTTAGATGCCCATTTGGTGCAAAAAGTTTCCTGCAACATCAAATAATAGCGCTTACCTTTGTGGCAAATTTTACCGCCATGCTGAAAATGCTCTTCATGCTTGCCGTGATCTACATTGCGTATCGTCTTTTTACCTATAAACCGGCTTTGCCTGGGCGAAAGCCGCAAGACCATATCCGCAATCCGCACCAGAATGAATCAGGTCCGCAAGGTAAAAAAGCCAATTCCAAATACGACGACGATTACATCGACTATGAAGAACTCAAGTGAAAACCCTACACCCGACAATGCTCAAGAACGCATTGGCGACTGGGTACTGTATAAAAACAACCAATTAATTGCCTTCAACAAGCCCGCAGGGATTCCGGCCCAAGCAGATAAAACCGGGGACAAATCACTGTTACAATTGGCGGAGATTTTTACCAAATCTTCGGTGCAATTGGTACATCGATTGGACCGCCCGGCCAGTGGGGTCGTTTTAGTAGCCAAAACCCCTAAAGCTTTGGCCAACCTCAACGAACAATTCCGCAATCGGCAAGTACAAAAAACTTACCTGGCCGTAGTAGAGGCCATGCCTGCCGAGCCCAATGGCCGTTTGGAGCATTGGATTTGGAAAAATGGCCAAACCAACCGCTCAGTCATCGGCACAGAAAAAGGCCACGCGAACGCGGAACAAGCCATTCTGGAATACAAACACCTTGGCAGCAGCGAACGCTACCACTTGTTGGAAGTCAATTTATTAACGGGGCGCCACCATCAAATTCGGGCACAATTGGCGGCTATGGGTTCTATCATCAAGGGCGATGTAAAATACGGCGCTCGCCGCAGCAACAAAGACCGCTCCATTCACTTACACGCCTGGAAACTGAGCTTCCTACACCCTGTGACGCAGGAAAACGTCATTCTTACTGCGCCTTTACCTGTAGATCCGGTTTGGGATGCGATGGCAGCTTACTTGGGGTAAGGTGTAAGTTGAGCAATTTATAGTTGAGAAAGTTGAGGGAGGTTGAGGAAGGTTTAGGCTACCGCAGCGGTTTTGACAATGTCCTTGTCCACGTAGCTGCGGTAGCCTAAACCTTCCTCAACCTCCCTCAACTTTCTCAACCTTTCTATTTGAACTTTTCAACCCCAAACATTTCAACTCTCCAACTTTTTAGGTAATTTTCGCAAAATACCTAACCACTGCCATTCACAGTAAACCTTATCACATGGATTTTAAGTCATTGTTTCGCCAAAAACCCATTCAATCCGTTCTTCATGACCCTGACAGTAGTGCCCACGATTCGATGAACCGCACCTTAACCGTTCGCGACCTCACCTTTATGGGTGTGGCCGCAGTGATTGGAGCAGGGATTTTTTCGACCATTGGCGGTGCAGCCTTTAAAGGAGGTCCCGGGGTAAGTTTACTGTTTATCATCACAGCAGTAACTTGTGGCTTTACGGCCCTTTGTTACGCCGAGTTTGCAGCCAGGGTACCCGTTTCGGGAAGTGCATATACCTATTCTTATGTGACCTTTGGAGAAGTCATTGCCTGGATCATAGGCTGGGCTTTGATTTTAGAATATGCCATTGGCAACATTGTAGTCGCGATTTCCTGGAGCGCCTACTTCAACAATATTTTGCAGGCAATCGGCATCCATTTACCCGCATGGTTGACCATCGGGTACCAATCTGCGGTAATGGAATATCAGGACGCCTTGGAAACGGGGAAAGCGGTAGAAGACCTGGCTTATTCCCTGGCGCCCGGCATTGGAGGGATTAAGTTCATCATCAACTTGCCCGCTTTTGTCATAGTAGTACTGGTTACTTGCCTGGTCTTTATCGGCATCAAAGAGAGCAAACGGATGGCCAATGGGATGGTCATGCTAAAAATTGCTATCCTGATTTTGGTGGCTGCAATCGGCATTTGGTACATCTTTTCTGAAGGAACTACCTCCAACTGGACGCCATTTTTACCCAATGGGATGAAAGGGGTACTGGCGGGAGTTTCCGCAGTATTTTTTGCCTACATCGGTTTTGACGCGATATCCACTACCGCTGAAGAGTGCAAAAACCCACAACGGGATTTGCCACGGGGGATGATTTATTCCCTGATTTTGTGTACAGTGATTTATGTGGTTACTACTCTGGTCATTACCGGGATGGTCAACTACTCTGAATTTGAAAATGTAACCGACCCGCTGGCCTATGTGTTTGAAAAAATCAACATGAAGGCGGTAGGATTTATTGTTTCGGTAAGTGCTGTGGTAGCAGCAACCAGTGTATTGCTCGTTTTTCAACTGGGACAGCCCCGGATTTGGATGAGCATGAGCCGCGATGGATTGTTGCCCAAACGTTTTTCCAATATACACCCTCGTTACCGCACACCTAGCTTTGCTACCTTTGTTACGGGTTTATTGGTCGGTATTCCAGTGTTGGTGATTGACGATGCCTTGGTAACCGATTTGACCAGTATTGGCACCTTGTTTGCCTTTGTGCTGGTTTGTGGTGGGGTACTTTTGTTGCCAGCAAGACCCAAAGAGGTCGGAAAATTCCATTTGCCCTACATCAATGGCAAATTCATTGTGCCCGCTTTGGTGCTTTTGCTCATCGTTGGTGCCAGCAAACGCCTGGGTGCCGCCTTCAGCAACATTGGAAACGAAGGCTATCAGGAAGTGCTGTTTATCGTATTTGTTGCGCTAGCCTTATACATCGCTGTAATGTCCTTCCTGCGCAATTACTCCTTGATTCCGGTATTGGGGATGTTGTGCTGCGCCTATCTGATGATCGAAATTCCGGCCAAAAGCTGGCTGGTATTTTTCCTTTGGATGGGCCTGGGGCTGATTATTTATTTCTTGTATGGTTCGAAGCATAGTAAATTGAGTCAAGGGGCCTCATCATAGGTTCCAGGGCTCCTGGATTTCAAAGTTCCTGCTGGTCACAGAGCTGGTCACTGAGCGAAGTCGAAGTGCAGTCGAAGTGACCAGCAGGAACTTTGAAATCCGGGAATCTTAAACCGACAACACATGAAAATCACCCTTTCCACCCTTCTCCTTTCTGCCCTGTTTCTGGTACAGGGTTTTGCCCAGGAAATCCCTCTGCAAGTGCAGGATTTTCTCAAACGTACGGGCAGCATATTGTCTTTGCCACTCGATTCTGATTACAAATCCGTTTATATCCCTGAGCAACTTTTTCAGCAGTATGACTATGCTGTTCGTTCGGGGAAAGATGAGGTGGAAATTCGTTTTTTATTCCTTCCCGAGATGGGCAACGAGCCCTTTGCCCAGGTCAACAGCTACCGCATGGCTCTGCATATTGGGGACAATGAAAGCAGCACCAGTTTCACCGCCCGTGAATTGACCGAAAGAGAATTAAAGGAGGTGTTTAACGCCGATTGGGGCCGGGTCTATATCCTTAAGCCCAAAACTTCCTTTTCCATCCAACAACATTGCCGCTTTTTGTGCCTGCACAAACGGGATCAAGGGATGATCTGTGTTTTTTACCTTTTTGACAAGCCGAGTATGGCGATTGACCAAAGGTTGCATATGGTAAGATACCAAGAAGTGATGAGTGATAAATGATGAGTGATGAATCTGTTTGACCATTCATCACTCATCATTCATCACTCATCATTTAACAGTCATTACTTCTTCAAAATACTCTTATACCTTGGCTGATCCCGCATCACCTTCACGGCTTCCTGCACTTCAGGATCGCGTAAAAGGCCAATCTGAGCGCGGCCATTGGCGTAATAGTAACGCCCGGCGATGTCTTTTTCAATCAATTTGCTGATCAGGTCTTTGTGCTTGCGGATGAGTTCGAGTTGGGCATTGCTCAAGGCCGTTTCCATAGCCGTAACCGAGGAGCCTAAAGCGTAGCCTTCATCCGTAGCTTTTTGTTTGAACTGCTCCAGCAGTTTTTCACTTTCGGTGCGGAACACGAAGTTTTCTTTTTGTACAAAAGCGAGGAATGCGTCAAATTCGGTAAAGCGCAAATCCTTCACCTCGGGCATCTTTTCCTTGCCTTTACAAAACTCGGTCACAAAACGGAAAATGATATCCTGATCCTGGAGTGCTTTCACCACAGGGATATTGCTGGCTTGTTCAATCTTGATATCGGGGGCTACCCCACCACCATCCAGCACGGTACGGCCATTGCGGGTTTTGAAGCTTGCGCGGCGGCTATCCTCAATTTCAATGGGCTCACCGTTGCGGTATTGTACACTCTGGATGCAGCGTCCGCTGGGGATGTAATATTTGGCAGTGGTGAGTTTCAGGCGGGAGTTGTAACCCACTTCCACGGTGTTTTGCACCAAACCCTTACCATAAGAACGTTGGCCAATCAGCACGGCGCGGTCGTAATCCTGGAGGGTTCCACAAACAATCTCTGATGCAGAGGCCGAGTTTTTGTCAATCAATACTGTGAGTGGCAAATCATCGGAAACCGGGGAGGTTTGGGTCCGGAAACTGCGGTCTTGCTCTTTGAGTTTACCCCGGGTGGTAGTCACCAATTCATTTTTGGGGATAAACACATTACACAGGTTGACTGCTTCGATCAACAAACCACCGCCGTTGCCCCGTAAATCCAGAATAATCCCTTTGGTATTGGGATTTTCTTTCAACAACCCGCGCAGGGCAGTAGCAATGTTTTTGCCCGCTTCTTGTGAAAAGGTAGAAAGAGAAACGTAGGCAATGTCGCCCTCCACCATGCCTGAATAAGGCACGTTGGGCAACTCCATTTCCTGGCGATTGATTTTAACTTTGATGTCACTACTTTGGCCCGGACGGCGCAAGGTCACATCTACTGTGGTTCCAGCGGCACCACGCAGGATATAGTCCACCTCATCGGTGCTTTTGTTTTTGGTGTCCTTGTTGTCAATGGCTACAATTTGGTCGCCAATTTTTACACCAGCCTTATCGGCGGGTAAATCCTTAAAAATTTCAGTGACAGTAGCGAAGTCACCAATTTTTTTGAATTCAAAACCAATGTTGTCGGACGTGCCTTCGCGCAGCAGGCGGTAGCCTTCAATGTCGGCTTCAGCGATGTAGTTGGTAAAAGGATCGAGGTTGTTGAGCATGGCCTCAATGCCATCGCGCATCACCTTGCCTGGGTCGAGCTCATCTACATAGCCGGTATTGAGCTCTTTGTACATGTTGGCAAAAATTTCGAGATTTTTGCTGATTTCAAAATCCTGCCGTGTGCTAGGATATTCGGTGAAGGCCACCGTCATCAAAACCAATGGTAACAGCCAAAGGGTGTATTTCGCAATTCTTTTCATTGTTGGATGATTTAAAAACCTTCAATGATAACAGTTTTTGCGAAGATTTGGTCTATGCTAAATGGGGGATTTAGATGAGCGTTACTTAAAAAGTGCCAATTTCCTTATTCAGCCCTGGAAACAGTGCTTCATTTAGGGATTTCCCCTGCCAGGTACCTTCCACGCGAAAAGGATGAAAACGGGCAAACAGCTCTTCTTTGTACCAACCCAATTCCCGGGTTTTTTTGACCACCGCACTGTGAAACTTTCCCTTGTAGGCATAGCTTTGCATAAGCTCGCTGTTTTTCCACAAACTAAAAGTGGCTTGTTGTACCAATGGCACTTCTCCGATGCCGATGGAAAACACGAGTCCTTCCTGGTGTTCGCGCCACATGGCTTTGCTTACGCCAGGTACAAAGCGCCAAAAATGCCACAGGTATTTGCTGCGAATGGTAGCGCGGGTCAATACGGCCACAGGAGCCTCCGGCTGGAAAGCTACGTTTTCTATGAAGGGAGTGCTACCATCCCAGGTGCCATGTACCTTGGCGGTTTTGAGATAAACCGTAGAAATTTCGGTGGATTGTGCTCGAAAATCTTGAAAAAAAAGGCTTTGCTCAAAAAAAAGCTGTGCCGCTGTTTCATTATCCCAAACACAGAGCAGGCCATATACACCAAAGTTTGGCCATATGCTGAAGCCATTGCCGTTGCCGCTCCCTAGCATTTTGGAAAAGGTCAGGCCAGGAACTTTTGCCAGGTCTCTTGGAGCGAGACCCATTTGTTTGAAGCCCCACCATTGTTGGCTAGCTCCGGTGTAACGAAAAAAAGTAATGGTGACAATTTGTGGATTCATAAAGCGAATAGTGAAAAGCGAATAGCGAATAGTGAAAAGCAGGTAACATAAAAGCGGAACAAAGGTTGGAGTCTTGTCCTTTTCTTGCTTTGTTTAATTGCTTTTCACTTTTCGCTTTTCACTTACAGTTTGCTTTCCACTTCTTTCAAATCTTCCTCCTGAACCGAAGGGAACCATTTGCCCAATTGAGTCCTGGCTTTTTTGCGGACCTCTTCGTTGACAAAGGCAGCAATGGTAACGAGGCCAAAACTCAAAACCCCCAGGTCGTCGGTGTAGCCAATGATGGGGGACAGGTCGGGTAAAAAGTCGATCGGGCTGATCAGATAACCCAATACACCGATGACAATTTTTTTGGCCCAGCCGGGCGTATCTTTCCGCTTGTAGGCGTAAAACATCAACAAGGCGGCGTACACAGTTTTAGCACCAATCTTTTGCGCAAAGCGCGTAATCTTGTGCCAAAGCTTCTTCTCTGTGAATTTTTCTGCGTATTGCTCCAGGTTTTCGTCTGGATTTTCAGCTTGATCTTTCTTGTTCTCTGGTTTCATAGACTGTTTAACTTGGTTCAAAAGTGCGGTTTTCTTGCACATGATGCAAGGCACTGCCGATGAATACAAGCAAAATTAAGACGGAGAACGCATTTTAAGGAAAGATGAGAGATGAATGATGAATGATGAGAGATGAGAGATGAGAGATGAGAGATGAGAGATGAGAGATGAGAGATGAGAGATGAGAGATGAGAGATGAGAGATGCTACCGCAGAGACTTAGACAAGGTAATCGTCAAAAACGCCGCGGTAGCATCATTCATATCTCATCATTCATCATTCATCTTCCAGGTTTAATTCAAAATGATACTTCCCCCAATCAATGCCAGGGATAGAATTGCCAGCCAAAGGCGTAGGTCTTTGGTATAGTGATTTTGTTTAAGGTTTCCCACATTCGTTTTTGGTTTTATGAATAAAATGCTATCCCTTTCCCTAAACCAAAAAGGATGCCATATCTACAAATTGGGAAAAAAATAATTGCATTTTTATTATATGTACTTGTAATGGATTGATAATTAGGTTTTTTGAACACTTATGGTGCCTGTTTGAGTATTGGTCTTCCAGCGCAATAGGTAAATGCCCTTAGGCAAAGCCGCCAAGCTCAATTTCCTGACCCAGTTCCGGTATTTCTACGTCGGCAAAACCAACTCCGAGCAAAAGCCCCCGGAATGCAGTTTGTGCCTCGTAGTCGCCATGCACCAGAAAGATTTTTTTCGCGCTGTCTTTTTGGTTGCGCAAAAAATCCGCCAATTCCAATTTGTCCGCATGCGCCGAAAAGGAGTCCATGATTTCAATGTCCGCTTTTACCTCTTTGAATTCTCCAAACAATTTGATCTCTTTAGCGCCATCGCGCAGGCGACCTGCGGGTGTATAGGGCGCCGCATAACCTACAATCAATACCGTGTTTTTGGGGTCATCAATGCCATGAAACAAGTGATGTTTGATGCGCCCAGCATTGGCCATCCCCGATGAAGCGATGACGATGCAGGCTTCGGTGGAAGAGTTCAGCTTTTTTGAATCTTCGGTTTTGCGTACATAACGTAGGCCATTAAAACCAAAGGGATTTTCATCCATGCTGAGGTATTCTGACAATTCTTCGTCAAAACACTCAGGGTGAGACCCAAAAATGGTAGTAGCATTCACCGCCAATGGGCTATCCACAAAGACCGGAATCCGGGGTAAAAGATCTTGATTGGCCATCTGATCCAGGAGGTAAACAATTTCCTGGGTGCGCCCAACACTGAAGGCGGGAATGAGCAGCTTCCCTCCTTTTTCTACACAAGTATGCCGAATGATGTTGAGCAAGTGATCGGTTTCTGCGGGTAATGCCTCATGAACCCGATCCCCATAGGTGGATTCGCAGATCAAATAATCCATCTCTGGCATAGGGAGTGGATCGCGCAAAATGGGTCGATGGGGGCGCCCAACGTCGCCTGTAAACCCAAAATGGATCACCTTTTCTTTTTCTTGAATCTTTAAACTTATACTGGCACTACCCAGGATATGTCCGGCATCCCGAAACATCACTTCTACCTGGGGATGTATCTGAAACCATTTTTCGTAAGAGTAGGAAACAAACAATTCCATGGTGGTATGGACATCCTCTCGGGTATAGATGGGCTCTTCGTAAGCAATATCGTCAAAATTGTGGTTTTTACTTTGTCGCTTGCGCTTGTACTCAACCTCACGTTCCTGGATCAGGGCACTATCCAACAGCATCAAACTGCTCAGGCTGCGGGTGGCGTGGGTGGAATGAATGGTACCTCTGAACCCGTCTTTGACCAATTTCGGGATACGACCAGCGTGGTCGATGTGGGCATGGGAGAGGATCAGACAGTTAATTTCTGCCGGATCAAAGAGCCACTGGGCATTAAAATCTTCCAGATTCTTGTCGGCCCCTTGGTACAAGCCACAGTCCAGCAAAATTTTGAAGCCATCTTCCAGGGTAATTAAATGGCAACTTCCGGTGACTTCCCGGGCTGCGCCGCAGAATTTTATCTTCATTTGACCTGATTTCGTTTTTTCAGGTCTAATGTAAAAAAAAAATGCCATTCCAGCGGAACTTACGTTCGCTAAAATGGCGGATGTGGAAATATAGATCAGTAAAATTGGAAACGAATTGGAATGATAAGTGATGAATGATGAGTGATGAATCCACTTTTATAGCTAAAAATCCAATTCATCACTCATCATTCATCACTTATCATTAATTACTCAACACCTTGATCCCCCCATAATTCACACTAGCCTTGATCATCGGTGCGTCGCTGTTGCCTACGTGGCCTTTGACGACATGAGAAGTGGGCTTTTGTACTTCATAGGTGACATTCATGGCTTGAGGGTAACGCACACCAGCATAATTGGCGGCGGCATCGAGCTGGTAGCAGCAAAGGTCGGGCAGCACCTTCATGGTTACGTCGGTGTAATTGGCTCTGACGGAAGCATTGGTCAAACCCTTGGAAAAGGATACGTTACAACTGCCGTAGTTGAGATCGAGGTCCAAACTTTTGGAAATCTCACCCATCGATACCGAATTGTATTGCCCACTAATGGCTACACTACCGGCATTGGTGGCGGCAAATTTGCTGTACATCCCCGTAGCCTTCAGGCTTTTTATGGTGCCCAGGTTGTAATTGTCGTATTTTGCAGTAGTAGTCAATGAATTGAGCTTGGGCGCGTTCAGGCCGGAGTAGGCACTGTTCAGGGTTAAGTCATTCGCTTCGGTCACAGTTAGTTTAGAATAACTCAGACTAACCGCGGCATTCTGCGCCTGACCAATGGTGCCATTGCCATAAGCCAACTCAAAATTGGAGCCATCACCCACCGATTCGGTTTTGAAATTACCGTACTTGACCGATAGTTTGGCTTTGCCACTCACCGAAGCGAGGTATACATCGCCATAACGTTGGTCTACCTGGAGGTTGATGCTCGCAGGAACATACACTTCGTAGTTGATCTTGTAATCGGCTTTGCCATCGTCCCATAGCCAGGAACGGCGAATTTGCTCGATAGCGGTTTCGGCTTTCACATAATCGGCGCCGTTGGAAAAATTAACGGTGATGGCATTAAAGACTTTTTGGGCATCTTCTTCCGAGCCTTCCTTCACCACGATGGTGACGGCAATTTTGACTCGGTTTTTGTCCCAGGTTTTGACTTCAATTTTTCCATACTTGTTGCTCAAGTAAGTGGTGCCATTGGCCGAAATGTCAAACTCTCTCTTGATGGTTTTGGTGAAATCGCCGAAAGTGGTAAAGCCACAAAGTGAACAGGCGATCATCGTAAATACCAACAACATCGAAAGAGGTTTTTTCAAATCATAAGCTGACTTCCTCATTGCTCGTGGTTTTTTTGGGTTGCGGTTTGGACGTCCGCATCTGCTCAAGAACGCGCTCCAGAATAGCGACTTTGGTTTGATAAGTCTGGATCATGGTGGCAATAATTTCCTCCTCTTGCCCTTTGGGGGCTACGCGGAGTTCTTCCTTCAGCTCAGCCATCACCTTATCCATTTTTTTCATGTCGGACATGAAAGTGCCATTGGGCTCATAACGAGCCAATTGCTGGACTTTGGTGCTGATTTGCTGGCGGTAATATTGCTCCAGTTCCGGGTACTCGGGGTTGACTTTTTCAATGATGGCTAGCGGGTCCGCTTTTTGCCAACGGGTTATCATGCTGCCACCAAAACCACCAACTACCAGAATAACTGCCACTGCGGCAGCTACTTTAAAAAAGCGCTGGAAAGTGAGGGGTTGACTAACGGAGGGCTTGTTAAGTGCCCGGTCAATGTCTGCCCACACCTTTAAACTGGGAATCGCGTCATCAAAAGCTTCGCGCTTGTCCAAAACAAAGTTTTCTAATTCATCTCGTTGCATAACAAAAAAAGATTCGAAAGTTCCAGGGTTCCTGGTTCTAGCGTTTTATCGGTCACTGAGCAAAGCCGAAGTGATGATTAAACACTGGAACCCTCCCCTGTTAAGAACGTTTATACAGCCCCAGATTCTGCTGGGTTAAAATGTCTTTTAGTCTTTGTTTTGCCCGGCTGTACTGCGATTTGGAGGTCGCCTCGCTGATGCCGAGCACTTCTCCAATTTCCTGATGGTCGTAACCCTCCAACATGTAGAGGGAAAAAACCACCCGGTAGCCGTCGGGCAATTCAAAAAGAGCTCGTTTTACGGCTTCTACACTTAGTCCTTCTGCCGCTGGATCTTGATGGCTGTCATCTTGGATGTTGCCATGTTTGTCTTCCAGTTCGCTAAACTGCAAACGCCTCTTTTTTAAGGCATTGATGCAGTTGTTGATTACGATGCGTTTGATCCAGGCCCCAATTGCTGATTCAAATTTGAAGGTGTTCAATTTGGTGAACACGTCCAAAAATGCGTTTTGCAATACGTCCTCTGCCTCAAATTCGTCCTTCACCATCCGCAAACAAACATTGTACATCGACTTGGAATAAAGCCGGTACAACTCGAACTGCGATTGTCGGTCGCCTCGTTTACACTTTTCTACCAGGTCGCGGTGTGTGTTAACGTAATCCAATTTTACGATCTTATAGGTTTCAAGAGCTAGGTTTCCTCTCATCTCTTTGGGCTTCCACGCCTATTTCCACTTGTTATAACGAGAAAGACAAGGAGTGTTAAAAAGGGTTGCACGTAAAATAAAAAAAATTGGGTGGAAAAACTTTTCACCCAATTTTTTGCCCAACTTTAGTCCAGGTAATTTTATTTTTTGATGATGACTTTTGCGGTAATGACTTCCTGATTCACCAGGATTTTATAAAAATATTGTCCAGCTGCCAGGTTCGAACCATCCAATACAGTGGTATAAACACCTGGAACGGCTTTATCGTTGTACAACACCCTGACAAGTTTGCCATCGGTACCATACAAACTGATGTTCAATTGGGCCGCTTTGGCCAGGGAGTAATGCAAGGTGTTGGTTTGGGCAAATGGGTTGGGATAAAGCCCCAGCAAGCTAAAGTCGGAGGCTTTTAATTTATTACCCTGCAAAGAAGTAGACAAGGGTGGTTGCGCGGGTGCTGGTACATCCAACTGTGCTTTACTGTTGCTGGGGAGAGCTGCTTTCCGCAAGTGGTTTTCGGCATTGCGGGTGTACCAGGCCTCAGCAAATTTCTCCGTATTGTTGGGGCGCAAAATTTCGCTGAAATAGTAGTTGGCTTGTACACTATCGGGTTTGATATCCAGGATAAAATGACCATTTTGGATCAAATCAACAAACTTGAGGTGGGGGTTCGGGTTACCCAGGCTTATTCCGGGAAATGGAGCAATCGGGGTATTGATTTGTTTCTGTAACGTTTGAGCAGTAGTGAGGCTCGCCAGGTTTTCATCAAAATTGGCAGACGTAATGCTAGGCGTCATAAATTCAACAGCCAGTGACCCCTTTCCCGTAGCTGCGGTGTAGCTGGTGTCAGCGGTGTAATTGGGTATTTTGCCCAGGCCAGGGAAATCCAAAAAACTTATGTTCGTGGGTTTTAAAGGTACATCGTAAGCAAAAGAGCAATGAAAATCTCCAGTGAGCATCACGACATTGTTGATCTTATTTCGTTTTAAATGCTGCAAAATCTGTGCCCGCTCGGCCGGATAGCCATCCCAAATATCCAGGAATAAACCTTCCAGGTTGTCGAAGGTAAAGCTGGGGTTATTGAGCCCAAATGCAGCCCAACCCACATTAAACTCTGCAAACATTACCTGTTGGCCAATCACTTTCCATCTTGCGCTGGATTTTGACAGTTCAGCAAGCAACCATGCTTTTTGAGTCGCACCCAAAATCGTGCGATTCGTATCTTGTAATGCCGGACTGGAGATGCTTTCAATTTGGAGTTCGCGGCCTTCTAAACGAGTATCCAACATAAACAAATCCATCAGATTGCCGTAGCTGAGTTTGCGGTAAACCGAAAGTGCAGCGTTGTCCCGAATCGGCATCCATTCAAAATAGACCTGTTTTGCGGTTGCTTTGCGCTCAGCCCAGTTGCCTTCGTTGGCCTGGTGGTTTTGAGCGCCATCTTTGTAGGAGTCATTGGCACTTTCGTGATCGTCCCAAACGGTGATGAAGGGATGTTGTTGGTGTATCCGGATCAAACTGGTATCCAATCGATACAAAGAGTAGCGAGTACGGTAATCTTCTAAAGATAAAATTTCCGTTTTGGGTTCCAGGGTACGCGTTTTTGCCAGGGTACTATCGCCATAACTACCTTGCCCATATTCATAAATGTAGTCACCAAGGTGAATGATTGCATCCAAATCCTGGCGCTCTGCAAGGCGTTGGTACACGTTGAAATAACCAGCCTGGTAGTTGGAACAAGTAACAACCCCAAATTTCAGATGATTTACCTGTGCCTCCGTAGGCGTTGTTTTGGTTTTGCCCGTCAGAGAATTGCGGCCAAGCGCAGTAAATCCATAGTAGTAGGTAGTACCAGCTTGTAACCCGGTAACGTCAATTTTAACGGTGAAGTCTCGTCCTGCATCCGTGGTTAAACGGCCATTGCGGACTACATTTTTTAAGGCCGGGTCGGTAGCAACTTTCCAGCTTACTTCGATGCCTGCCCGATCGGCAGACTCCGGAGTGACCCGTGTCCAGATGATTACCCGATCTTGCAGCGGATCGCCACTGGCTACCCCGTGAAAGAACGGTGCCCATTGTGGGTTGGCCGCATTCAACTCAAGGCGGTTTTTTACATCTGCTCCGTGAAAAGGATTGAGGCCGTTTTGCCCCCAAGCCATTTGGAGCGAAAAGCAAATCCATAGTAAGGAAAAAATTGGTCGCATGTTTATGGGTATTTTGTGTGTGATTCGTTTGCCAAAAAAAGGGAGATAGATAAACTGTAGATAAAAATGGCATTAATTCTGTGTTTTGCATTTAATCCTCCGTCTATTTAAATCCAATCAGAGTCTAAAAGCTAAGTTTATCCATCAGGGACTGTGTTATTTTTGGATTAGGTATTCACCCAAAAAACAAAACTTCTTATGAGCGCACACGACATCGATTACCACATTTACGGCGAAGAAATGCAGTTTGTGGAAATTGAACTCGATCCCATGGAAACCGTCATTGCAGAAGCAGGCAGCTTTATGATGATGGAAGATGGCATTGAAATGGCTACCATTTTTGGCGACGGCAGCCACTCGGAGGGTTCGGGCTTGTGGGGGAAATTACTCTCAGCTGGCAAAAGACTGGTCACTGGCGAAAGCCTCTTCATGACTGCTTACACCCACGCTGGGGAGGGCAAAAAACGTGCTTCTTTTGCCGCACCTTATCCAGGCAAAATCATCCCCCTGGACTTGAGCCAGCTGGATGGCAAAATCATTTGCCAAAAGGATGCCTTCCTTTGCGCAGCCAAGGGTGTTTCAGTCGGCATCGAATTTTCCCAAAAACTGGGTAGGGGCTTTTTTGGTGGCGAAGGCTTCATCATGCAAAAACTCGAAGGTGACGGCATGGCCTTTGTACACGCCGGAGGCAGCGTCATCGAGAAAAAATTGGAACTGGGCGAAGTGCTCAAAATTGATACGGGTTGTTTGGTGGCCTTCACCCGCGATGTGGATTACGACATTGAGATGGTGCGCGGGGTGCGCAACATGATTTTTGGCGGCGAGGGCATTTTCTTCGCCCGTTTGGAAGGCCCGGGTACGGTTTGGATTCAGTCTTTGCCATTTAGCCGCCTGGCGGATCGAGTGTTGCAGGCTTCGCGGCATTATGGCAAAGGAGGCAAGGATGAGGGTAGCATTTTGGGGACTTTGGGGAATCTACTGGATGGGAATTGATGGTGGGCAAAAAAACATCAGTTATCCCGAATTTTGAACCCCTAACCGCGGCAGCGGTTGAATCTTGAATAGCCGCGGTCGTCCGCGGACAAGGTCGTTTTGCGAGGTCTTACAACCGCGGCAGCGGTTGAATTTAGCCCCGATTTGTTCAACCGCTGCCGCGGTTGTGAAACATCTTCCTGCCCATTTTACCGCGGACGACCGCGGCTATTCAAAATTGAATCACTCCGTGATTATACGTGATAGAAGGTAAAAATCAGACTCTTACTTCCCCGCATAAACCGCCGCTCCCACAATCCCTGCATTGTTCAACAACTTGGCAGGTTTCACCGGAGTATTCACCTTGAGCAAATGCCCAAAATCTTTAAACTCCTTGCTCACCCCGCCGCCCAGAATGAACAGGTCGGGGGTCAATAAGCGTTCCAAATGGCGGAGGTACTCGCTGAAGCGGTGCGCCCAGTCTTCCCAGCTCAGGTTTTCTTCTTCGCGGATCCGGTTGGAGCAGTAGTGCTCGGCGATGCGACCGTGTAGGTAGAGGTGACCAAATTCGGTATTGGGCACCAGGGTACCATCTACAAACTGGGCTGTACCCAGGCCAGTACCAATAGTGATGAGCAGGACTACCCCTTCCACGCCCTGGCCTTGCCCAAAGGTCAATTCTGCCAAACCTGCAGCATCAGCATCGTTCAGGGCTTTAACCGGATTGCCACAGGCCTCGCTGAATTCTTTTTCAATGTTATGTCCAATCCAGCTTTTGTCAATGTTGGCTGCCGATTTGGCGACCCCATGTTGAACAATTGCAGGAAACCCACAACCAATAGGGCCTTTGTAGCCAATTTTTTTGATCAAACCGGCAAAAGCTTCGGCAATCATGGTGGGGTTGGCCGGGGCAGGGGTTTCCACCCGAATGCGACCGCCGACGAGCGCACCCGTTTGAATATCGACCAATGAGCCTTTGATGCCAGAGCCACCTACGTCGACTCCGAGGATGTGTTGAGACATGGTATGTTGTTCAGGATTGTGGGGTGAGGTAGTCACTGAGCCGATCGGCCACTTCGACTTCGCTCAGTGACAGATCGGCTCAGTGACCGTTTCATCCCAAACCCTATATTATTTAATCACTTTAACTTTCATCTTGACGTCCTTGACCGGGCGATCTCCAGGGTTGGTTGCCTGTGCAGCAATTTTGTCGATGACATCCAGGCCTTGAATGACCTGGCCAAAAACGGTGTATTCGCGGTCCAACATGGAGGTGCCACCACTTTTTTGGTAGGCATCGCGTTGGGCCTTGCTGTAGCGGAAATTGCGTGCGCCTTCGATCTGGTTGAGTTGAGCATCACTGGTTGGGCTACCGTGTACGATGTAAAACTGTGAGCCGGAAGAGCGTTTTTGTGGGTTGTTGGTGCGTGCAGCGGCCAGCGCTCCTTTTACGTGCACCAGCGAGTCGACAAATTCGGCTTCGATGGTGTAGCCGGGGTCGCCCATGCCCAAGGCCTGACCGGGTTTTGCATTTTTGGAATTAGGGTCACCGCCTTGAATCATAAAACCACTGATGACCCGGTGGAACAGTGTACCATCGTAGTAGCCTTGTTCGGCCAGTTTGAGGAAATTGTCGCGGTGTTTGGGGGTTCCGTCGGACAGACGGACCAACATATTGCCAAAATCGGTTTCAATCATGACCAAACAAACTTTGGGTGCTTTGATCGAAACTTTGTCTTCGAAGGTTTTGCTTTTGCTTCCCGATTTGGCGGTCAGTTTGACTGCGTAGGTTCCCGAAGCCAGGAACGCATGCACTGGTGAGGCTTCTTCGGAAGTATTGCCATCGCCAAAATCCCAATGGTAAGTCTCGGCAGGTTTGGCAGTGGTATTCGTAAAGGTGACGGGCGAAGGAGCTTCGGTGGCACCAGAATACATAAAGGAGGGTTTGAGGCTCGCGCAGGAGCTCAGGGCTGCCAGTAGCAGCAAGATAAGGTAATGATTTAAGTTCGATTTCATAGGTATAATTTGGTTGAGAAGTTGAGAAGTTGAGAAGTTGAGGCTACCGCGAGCGACTTAGACAAGGACATTGTCAAAATCGCTCGCGGTAGCCTCAACTCCTCAACCGCTCAACTCCTCAACTTTTTTGCTATTCCAAGCCTCCATTCTCCACTTCCAATTCGTGGAAATACTGGATTACTTTAGATTTGAGGTATTCTTCTTGTGCTTCTACCCCACGGGTTTCCAGGGGCATGATCAATTCGTAGTGCGGCCAGCCATCGGCGTCCCGCCCCACAAAACGATAATATCCGTCGTAAGTCAGCAAGCGACAAACGGCGATGTGCATCAAATCCTGTTTTTCTTCCTTGGTGTATACTTTTTTCCAGCGGCCCTGCTCCTGGATGCCAATGAGGAACAATACTGCATTCAAATCGGGCAATACCTCTTTTCCAAAAGTTTTTTGGACGAGGTTTCGGACCCGCAACCACTCAAAATCCGCTTCCCAATTGCTCATGATGATTTTTTTTCAGCGGCGCAAAGGTAAGATTTTTTACTCACTCTTCACGTACCACGGTTGGAATTTGACGGGCTCTTAGCGCAGGAGGAATAGAGGCAAGCCCGCCGATTGTCAGCACGGTAATACAGACGACCACAAAATCAATAAAGCGAATACTCACCGGATAGGCATCCACAGCAAAGGTGCCCGGCATGGAGACAATGCCGAATTGTTTTTGCAAAAAATAAATCGACAAGGCCAGCACAAAACCCAACACTACCCCCAAAATGGTAAGCAAGAGGCCTTCGGCCAGGAAAATGTTGCGGATGGTATTGTCGCGTGCCCCCATCGACTTGAGGATGGAGATGTCTTTCTTTTTTTCCAGCACAATCATCCACAGCGCGCCAATCATGTTGAAGGCTACCATGAGTAACATCAGGCTAACAATGGCAAAACTCATCCATTTTTCTAGGTGCATGAGCTTCATAAAAGCCTCTTGTTGCTGGTAGCGGTCTTTGACCACGAACTCGGCCCCCAATAAACCGGAAATCGCTTTGGCCACTTGCCGTGAATTGGCATCGGCTTTGATTTTGATTTCCAGGGCGCTGATGGCGTCGGGCATGTTGAGCAGGGCTCGGGCAAAATCCAGGGTGGTGAGTACGTATTGGCCATTGTGCTCCTGTTGGACCGCAAAAGTGCCCGAGGGATAGGTGATGTCGCGGCGAAATTGCTGATCGAGTGCTCCGGCTTCCTTGCGCTTGGGCATGTACACCACGAGGGGTGAAATAAAATCATCAATGTTAATGGCCAACTGATTGCGCATTTCCATGCTGACTACAGCCATGTCTACATCTCCATTGCGGAGTTGATACGTGCCTTCCCGTACGGTGGAATCCAGTTGGGTAACTTTGACAAAATTGTCGTCTACGCCCTTAAGGTTGCCAAAATCCTGCTTGCCGTCGTATTCAAAAAAAGCGACCTCTTCCAGGGTTTGGGAAACAAAGGCTACCCCGGGAATTTTTTCCAGTTTTTTGTACAATTCGCCTTGAATGGTAAAGGTTTTGCCCTGAGCAGGGGTGACTTTGATGTCGGGATTAAAACTACTGTAGAGTGAATTGATGACTTCTTCAAAACCATTGAACACTGAAAGAATCAGGATCAGAGCTGCTGCACCTACGGCCAAACCAAACACTGCAATGCCTGTGATGAGGTTGATGATATTAGTGGATTTTTTGGCAAAAAGATAGCGCCGGGCTACCCGCCAAATCAATCCCTGGTTGTGTAATCGAAAAGAAAAGGGCATGTGCAGTACAATTGTGGGGCAAAGTTACAACTTTGTGGCGCACATCAAAGGTCTGAAACTTTTGAATAAGGCGTATTGGGTTTTTAGCAGACAGTTAAAAGCTGGATTTTATCCACTTGTTGATTTTTTTCCGTCCAGCACTATCCGCGATTCCTATTTCTTCAAATGCCGATCCAAAAACTCAAAGGTCGCCTCATACGCTTTAACCCAGCTGCGTTGGAGCAAAAAACTGTGCACCTCATCCGGAAAAATCAACTGCTCAAAAGGCACCTTCTGCTGGCGCAAAACCTTGATCATGTCTTCCGTTTCGCTAAAAATGACATTGCGGTCATCATCGCCGTGGATGAACAAAACCGGGCTTTTCCAACCCGCCGCGAAAAACATCGGCGAGGATTCGTAGGCCTTTTTGGCAATCTCAGGGTGTTTGAGTGGATCGTAGCCAGAGTTAAACGTTGGAATGACCTTATTCCAGTTGTGCACCCCGTGAATGTCTACCCCGGCCGCAAACAAATCACTGCGTCGCGCCAGGCCATGCGCGGTCAAATACCCACCATAACTGCCGCCCCAGAGGCCGATGCGTTTGGGATCAACATCGGCGCGGGTTTTCAGGTACTCCCCTGCGCCAATCAGGTCATTGACTTCACTCGCGCCCGTTCTTCCGTAATTGAGTGCTTCGCGAAAATCAAGGCCATAACCGATTCCGCTGCGAAAATTCAGGGCAATGACCACGTAGCCTTTGAGGGCAAAATACTGGTTCAGGGCATAGGCATTGGAGTAGTACTGACTATAATTAAAACCCAACAACATTTGCCTGCGGCTGCCTCCGTGTAAAAAAACGACCGCGGGGTGTTTCTCTCCCGGTTTGTGATTCGGGGGTAAAAACAATTGCGCCGGAGCGCTCATCCCATCCGTAGCTTTGATGCTGATTTGCTGCGGTTGCACCAGATTGGTAGGATAGTCCCAAATAGAAAAAGCGGTAGCCAAGTCTTTAAACCCGCCATTGGTGTACAAAGCTGGCCAGGCGGGCTTGGTTGCTGAAGCGTGCAACAGGGTCAAACCCTCTGCGGTAGGCACCGGACTCCATTCAATGCCTTCGCCTTTGGTAATTTGTTCTGCTTGAGCCGTATTGATGTTTACTTTCCAAATGTGGCGCCGATTGAGGTCGCCGATGTTGCAGGCGTAGTACAAGGTTTCGCCATCGGGGGCCAGGGTCACATTCTCCACCTCACCCACGCCAGGCGTCAAGAGTTTGGCACTCTTTTTTTCAATATCCAGGGCATATAGGTGGACCCAGCCATCTTTTTCCCAGGGAAAAATGAGTTGTTGTCCCTTCGCCCACAGCAGTTTATTGTCCATTGCCGGAAGGTCGCCTACCAGCACGGAGCCTTTGCCTTCATCGGCTTTCCACAATTCTTTGGCTTCACCCGATTTTACATTGAGCACGCGGATGCTCCAGGGGAAACCCGTTCTACGTGGTGCAAAAAGGAAGTCATTGATTTGAAGGGGATTGCGGATGTAGGCCAAATAATTGCCATCCGGGCTCCATACTGGCTCTTGATCTTTATCGGCTCCAGGGTCGGGAAAGTTGATGCTTTTGCTGGCCAGGTCATAAATTCCGATAAAAGAGTGATCGCCACGGGTATTGACAAAAGCTAGTTTACTTCCATTGGGATTCCAACGCA
Source organism: Chitinophagales bacterium (assembly GCA_013298445.1). Taxonomy (GTDB): domain Bacteria; phylum Bacteroidota; class Bacteroidia; order Chitinophagales; family Saprospiraceae; genus Haliscomenobacter. The sequence continues at coordinate 26,218 of JAAFHQ010000003.1, forward strand.
GGCTACCTACTCCTCCTCTCACTTTAAACAGGGGCTGAGGTTTGGAGATCGTGTCCACCAGTGATGCTGTCCAGACCTGGCCCGCATTCAGGTACGCGACACTGCGGCCATCGGGCGCAATTTTGAAAGCGTACCCCGCGGCAATTTTGCGGAAATCCCGCCCGGTTTCCAGGTCAGTCAGGTACAAAAAACGGCCCGTTTCCATTTGCAACTGGGCAGGATTGGCCGCGTAACCCTGGGTATTGGGGGTATTTCCGCGTACAAAAACGACGTGTTTCCCTGAGGGTGTGAAGCTGAGTTCTGAGATGTCAATGCCATTGTCGCTTTCTTCAAAACCGGTAATGCGTGCTCCATCCTTGAAATTAGCGCCCCTTTCGGAGTATACATTGCGACTGCCGTTGTCATTGAATACCCAGGCAATGTTTTTGCCATCTGCACTAGCAGTCAAGTTGGTGGGGAAAGGTTGAGCTAGGAGGAGTTCGATACTGGGTTGGGCGAGCAGTCCATGTGCATTACTCAGTAGCCACAGTAGGCAAAATAGCAGTTTTTTCATCTGGTTTATTTTGGTTTGGTGTTTTTAATGTCGCTCAACAATTTACGCAATTCCTGCACCTTCCCAGGTTCTTGACTGTATAAATTTCGCGTTTCACCAACATCCTCCTTCAGGTTGTACAACTGTCCTGCTGCCTCACCCGGCTTGGGTGCTATTTCTTTGGGTTGGGTAAAACCACCTGAGCCCAGTCCTTCGATCAGTTTCCAATCTCCTTTTCGAATGGCAAAAAAGCCGATGGAAGAACTGTGCACAACCCCAGGCTGATGGGGTACTTGGGCATTTTTACCCAATAAAACAGGCAAGATGCTGTAGCTGTCTTGTACCTTGAATTTGGCCGCGTTCTCGCCCACTATTGCGGCACTGGTGGCCATCAAATTGGTCAAACAAGTGGTCGCCGCACTGGTACTGCCAGCCGCTACTTTGCCCGGCCAGCGCACGAGGAAGGGTACACGGTGCCCACCCTCAAAAGCATCACCTTTCATGCCCCGAAACTCGGCGGCAGCCTGGTGATTGAAGCGTTGCACGTAGTCTTCGCGCCAATAGGGGCCATTGTCGCTGGTGAAAACGACCAGGGTGTTTTCAGTCAGGCCCAGTTGATCCAGCGTAGCCAGGATTTGCCCCACCGAAGCATCCACTTGTTGCACAAAATCGCCGTACTCACCCGCTCGGGACTTGCTGGTATATTCCGGCGTAGGCATCCAGGGGGTATGCGGCGCGGCAAAGGGGATGTACAGGAAAAAAGGCTTTTGTTTGGTTTGTTTTTTCAAAAAATCAGTGGCCTTTTCCACAAAGCGGGGCAAAACGCCAAAAAAATCAAAGGAAGGCGACATGGCTCCTTCGCGCCAGAATGCTCCGGCGTACCCTGCCTCGGGTTTGTTGCCCTTGGTATGGCCGCTGGGTAATTCGCTCAGTTGT
>JAAFHQ010000030.1 GCA_013298445.1 Chitinophagales bacterium
AAATAAGTGTTCATTTTTTTTGAGCCAAAGGATTAGATGAGACACTTGAAATGAACCGTTTACTCATCTAATCCTTTGGCAAAATGAATACTTATTTTTTTATCGCCCCTAAACAAACCTTTCCTCTCTTCGGGAGGTCTTAATAGAAAATCGTTCGGAATGATGATAAAGCGCATCTGGTGGATATTGTTTTTGGTTGGCATCACCAGCCTGGGGGTCGAATTGCAGGCGCAACGGGATTCCAATTTGGTCCAGTTTTCAGGTTTGGTTCTGGACGGAAGCAATGATCAGCTTATCCCTGTCCCCTATACCAACGTGTTTATCAAGGGAAAAAACCGGGGTACTTACTCCGACCTCAAGGGCTTTTTCTCCATTGTGGTGGAAAAAGGTGACGTGATTCGTTTTTCCACGGTGGGTTATGAAACAGTAGAATACAAAATCCCTAAAGATTTGTCGGAGGATCGTTATTCTCTGGTGCAGCTCATGACCCAGGATGTGGTCAACCTGCCCGAAACGGTCATCTTCCCCTGGCCTAGCCGAGATCACTTCCGCCTGGAATTCCTGGCCATGGATGTCACTCCGGAACTGCAAAAACGCGCCGCTGAAAACATCGCTAAAGAATCTTTGAAAAAAGCCGAGGTTGGTACCCGCTTCGACGGCGACGAAAATGCCGACTTCTACCTGCGCCGTCAGGCCAGCAACTACTACTATTATGGGCAAGCGCCCCCGATGAATATCTTCAACCCTATCGCCTGGGGCAAGTTCTTCAAGGCCTGGAAGGATGGGGACTTTAAGAAGAAAGAGTAATACAAGGAGTGATAAATGATAAGTGATGAATGATGAATTTGGTGTAATCTGAAAGAATGAAATCTCCAAAATTTATCACTCATCATTTATCATTCGTCATTTTAAACGATTTCCATCAGCGTCCGAAACGCCACATACCGATCCCGATACCGCTCCATGTGCTTGCGCTGAAATAGTGCGGCATCCTCCTGCTGGTAGCGCTGAAAAGTTTCCATATCCGGGCTGTAATATTGAATGGCATAGGTAACTCCTCCATCCTCATCGTCGTGCAGGAGGCGACAAATCCGGTGTTCGCTGAATTTGCCCGTGGCCATAATCTCCGGTACTTGTACGGTTTTCATCCAGGCTAACCACTCCTCGTGGATGCTTCCTTCAATTTTTACGGTTTCGTTGTACAGAATCATGGTACTTTTTCGAAGGCCTACTTTTCGAGTAAGTTGGAAAGCTGTAACTTGAGTCCAACTTCCACCCAAATTTTATAAAAGTAGCCTATTATGAAAAAATTGATTTTATCTCTTTTTGCCTGCCTGCTCCTTGGTTTCTTAAATGCACAAAGTGCCTATTACACCAATTTGCAAGCTCAATTGAGCAGCAAATATAACCTTTCAGGAGGGCTTTGGTTGCTTCCTGCCGATGAAAATCAAGCCCTCGCCACATTTAGCGGTTATGGCGGTACCTTTTCTTCAAGTGTTGTCACCACAGGGCAAAGCTTTACTCGTTTGCGGCAAATGACCATTAGCTCACCGGGCACTGAGCCTTGGAGCAGCGGCATCAGTTGTAGCAATACCCAGGCCATCACCAAGGGTTCAATTTGCTTGATGGTGATATGGGTGCGTTCGGCAGGTGCCGAAAAAGCCAAAGTCAATTTATTCCTGGAACGCGCGAATACTTATGAGAAGGAAATTTTCCTCACTACAGAAATTGGCACAGAGTGGCAGCAATTCGTGGCGCCTTTTAATGCCGATTTTGATTACGCGGCGAAGCAGCTCAATTTTGGTTTCCATACCGGGTTCAAAGCCCAAAGCATCGAGGTTGCCGGGATTGCCTTGATTGATTTTAAAAACAAATACACCATTGATCGTTTTCCCATTGAGTTGCACCAAAATTATGCTGGCTCCGAAGCCAATGCTGCCTGGCGTAGTGAAGCGAATCAACGAATAGAGCAAATCCGCAAGGCTGATTTCACAGTGAATGTGAAGAAGACCAATGGAGACCCCGTGCCAGGTGCTACAGTAAAAATGGAAATGCTGGAGCACGAATTCAAATTTGGCTCCGCCATTACTGCCAACCGCATTGCCAGCAACAAACAACAAGACAATACCTACCAGCAAAAAATCTTCGACTTTGACGGCAAAGGCCACGGATTCAACGAAGTTGTTTTTGAAAACGACATGAAATGGGATGCCTGGGAAGAAAAATGGTTTGTCAGCAATGCCGATGTGGCCAAAGCGACCAGCTGGTTAAACGACCGCGGGGTAGCGGTGCGGGGGCATAATTTGGTTTGGCCCGCCTGGCAATATTTGCCCGACGACATGGAAAAGAACAAAACCAATCCAACCTATCTGAAGCAACGCATCAATAGCCACCTAACTGAAATCCTGAATTATCCTGGCATCAAAGGAGTGGTCAAGGAATGGGACGTACTCAATGAAATCACAGCCAACGAAGAACTGGCCAGAGCCCTGGCGGGTACTCCAGGTTACGTTACTGGCCGGGAAATTTATGTGGACATCCTGAAAAAAGTGAAAGAAATAGACCCTTCCATCAAACTTTACCTCAACGATTACACCACTATAGACCAAGGTAATTTGCCTGGAAGCGCGGTGTATGAACGCACCAAACAGTACCTCGTGGAAATTCAAAATACAGGCATCAAAATTGACGGCATTGGTTTTCAGGGGCACATCAGTTCAGGTTTGGTCTCGATGTACGATGTCAAAACTACACTGGACGATTTTTACAACACCTTTGGGGCCCGTGCCAAAATCACGGAGTACGATTATGGAAACCTGGTGGGCGATAGCCTCGCCGCCCGCTTTACCGCCGATTTTTTGACCATGTGTTTCAGCCACCCTTCGGTAGATGGCTTTTTGAGTTGGGGTTTTTGGCAAGGTGCCCATTGGCTAAGCAATGGCCCCTATTACCGCCAGGATTGGTCGATGCGCCCGGCGGGCCAAGCGGTTTCCGATTTGTTGTTCAACAAATGGTGGACCAATACCAGTACAAGTACCAATGCTAGTGGAGTTGCACAGGTGCGGGGCTTCAAAGGAAAATATCGGGTTACGGTGAGTTTTAATGGCAAGGTGGGTTATGTGGATACCTTGAATTTAACTGAAAACACCAATTTGGCGGTGAACCTTCCCATCTCGGTTGGATTGAATGATTTGACGAGGGAGAAATTCAAGCTGCAATTTGCGAACCCTACCAAACGAGGGACTGAAATGACCGTAACTTGTCCAGAAGGGCCCTTAAATGTAGCGCTCGTTAGCATGGAGGGACGGATAATCTGGCAAGTAAATAAGCCCGGGCCAAAGTTCAATCTTGTTGCGCCAGATACACCCGGGCTGTATTACTTGCAGGTACAATTGGCCAATGGCCAGTTATGTGGCGAAAAACTACTGGTGCAGTAGCAGTTTTTACCAATTTTTACAAAATCTCATTGAAATCATCCTGATCTTCCTTTTCCGTCAATTTGTTAATGGTGGGTTGTAAAATCCAGATGCCAATGGGGAAAAACCACACCAAGAAAAACTCAGCAATAAAATCACTAAAAGTGACCTTTCTTTGCAATTCAACCGTTTTGATGGTTTTGGCTACATGATAAATGCAGTAAAATATACAGAAGATGGAAAAGAAGTGGAAGGGGATGATCAGTGTGAAAATCAGGGGATTAATAGCTGGTTCTGTTCCAGGTTCAATCGTTGAAATCTGACCAATTAGACTTAAGGCAAAGAGAGAAACAACTACCAGGTAAACAGCCGGGAAAAGTAAAAACACCTTAAATAGGTTGGGAGAAGTTTTTATTTCAGCGGGTATTTTGTGCCGCAATCCAACCCCTACCGACCAATACCAGGTCCAATACACGATCATACTGATGAATGCAAACCCCATCAGGTATTTAATGGAGCCGAAAATAATCGTGGGGTCAGGTTCTCTAGTCTCTAAATGGCTGAAGGTGGAAAATATTTGGTAAACCATATAGAGGTATACGAGGAAAGGCAATCCAAAAATCAGAATGAACAGTTGCCAGTGTTTGGCTCTTAAAATGGTACTTATCATTGTTCTAAGGTTTGAGGTGAATGGTAATTTTGGAGTAAAAACAATGACAAGTTAAGGGGAATGAACATAAGATGCTGGCTCCTCCGAGTGGAAGAACTTGTATGAGGGCAATTATTCGACTAGTTGATTATTTCTTCGCCACTACATCCTTTGCCGAATCGATATACGGTTTCCAGTATTTACTCGCCGTGATGTTGTCCACAATCACGCCACGTGAAGTAGTGCTGTGTACGACCTGAATGCCTTTACTGTCGTTGGAAACCACCAGCGATACGTGGAAAATTGGTTCGGAGGGGCTACGGCGGAAAAAGATGAGATCACCCGGTTTTACTTTGGCCAGATCAACACTGGAGCCTTGCAGAGCCTGGTCGCGGGAGCTGGCAGAGATTTTGATGCCATATTTGCCCATCACATAAGAAGTAAATCCAGAGCAGTCAAATCCGGTGCTTGGGCTTTTGCCTGCGTATTGGTAAGTAGTGCCCACTTGGGTTTGAGCAAAAGTGGTGATGTCTTTACGCAGCAACATTTCTTTACTTGAAACGGAGGGCGGAACCGGCCCATAATCGGTACCCGTTTTTTCAACAGGGTCTTTCGGGCGATCTGTTGTCAAATCGCGCAGCACATTGCAACGCACAGCCAACCATACCAAAAGCAACAAAAACAACAAGCGTTTGGTCTTGAACATCCAGATCTGGAATTTGGTGGGTCTGCGTGTGGCCATAAGGTTCTTTTGTGGATGAAATGTAAGGCTTGAACGAAAAGTGTTGCCCGAAGGTTACGTTGCTACCTTCTATTTAACATTATGGTAAAACTCCAGCAGCCGAATGATTATTTTCCAATTTAAAAATTAGCCATAAAAATCCCGAATGGCCGCAGTAATGATTTCAACATGCTCCAGGGGCATGCCCGGGTACAGTGGCAAACTCAAACACCGTTGTGCGATGTTTTCGGCAAGAGGGAACTGCCCGCCTTTAAACCCTAAATCAACATATGCCTCCTGTAAATGTGGCGGTAACGGATAATGAATCAAAGTACCAATTCCACGCTTCTGCAAATAAGCCTGCAAGTCATCCCGTCGCTCCGCCAATACCACAAACAAATGCCAAACCGAGCTGCAATCAATCCCAAGGGTGGGTAAACGCAAGTGTTCAATTCCCCCAAGTTGCTCCAGGTACAACTTTGCCAGCACCTCCCGTTCGGTGTTCCAATTGGCCAAATGCGCCAATTTGATCCGTAGGATTCCAGCTTGCAAGGCATCCAAACGCGAGTTTAGTCCCGGCATTTCATTGAAATAACGCTGCTTTGAACCATAGTTGCGGTACATTTTGGCAAAGTCGGCCAGAGCAGGGTCATTGGTGGTTACTGCTCCTGCATCACCCAGGGCACCAAGATTTTTGGTGGGATAAAAACTCACTCCATTGATGTGGCCAAAACTTCCGGTCAATTTTCCCTGCCAGCAAGCTCCATGAGCCTGGGCATTGTCCTCTACAACGGCCAAGTTATAACGAGCAGCAAGCTCCATAATTGGCCCCATTTCACAAGCTTGCCCATAAAGGTGAACGGGTAGAATGGCACGGGTTCGGGCTGTGATGGCCGCCTCGATGCGTTGGGGGTCGATGTTCCAGGTGTGGGGATTGGGTTCCACCGGAACTGGAGTAGCACCCACCTGCGAGACCCCCAACCAGGAGGCAATGTAAGTGTTGGAAGGCACAAGGACCTCGTCGCCCGGGCCAACGCGTAGTGCTTTGAGGGCAATGTGCAAAGCATCCAGGCCGTTGGCCACGCCTATACAAAATCGCGTTTGATTGAAGGAGGCATAAGCTGCCTCAAATGCTTCCACCTCGGGTCCCAGCACGTACCAATTGGAATCGTAAAATTTTTGCCAAAAAGCCTCCAGTTCCATTTTTAAGGATTGGTGCATCGAAGCGGAGGAAAAAAAAGGAATTTGCATAAAGCTCTGCGATTTGGGTGTGAGCGTGGCGCGCTTAATTCGGCGCAATTTAATTAACTTGCTGCCCAAATAAGGAACGGAAACAAAAAACAGCCTGTCAAAATTTTACTTTATTTTGCTTCCGTTCCTACGAACACCTATTGATCCAATGGACAAAAATAAAGGAAAGAAAAAACGCCCGAATCCTGGGGCTCCTACTAGGCAATCTACGGCCAAACCAACCACTGCGCACACCAAAGTTGAGCAAGCCAATGAACCATGGAAACCTGGTGTGCTATTCTGGCTGCACCTTGGCGTCATTATGCTTGTTCTTCTGATTTTGCGCCTGGGGATAATAGATTTGCCGCTGGAGCGCGACGAAAGTGCTTATGCCTATCTCGGCAAAAGAGCAATGGAGGGTTTGGCTCCTTATCAGGATTTTTACGAAATGAAACCCCCTTTGTTGTTTTATGGTTATGGCCTTTTGGATCTGATTTTTGGGTACAGTCACGCAGGTTTACGTTGGGGTGCCTGGTTTTTGACTTTAATGATGTGTGGCGGAACCTATTTGATCGGCCGTAGTTTTTTTGGCCCAAAATATGGCTTAATAGCAGCCCTGGTTTTGGCGTTGTTCAGTGCGAATCCTTATACAAGTATGGTTTTTGAAGAGTCAGAGTTGCTGGTAATGGCCCTGGCTTTGTACGGGACTTGGTTTTTGTGTCGATTGTTGCAAGAAAAAGAGCATCTGCAGCAGAAGCATTGGTGGCTGATCGGTGCCGGGCTGTTGATCGGCAGCAGTGTGATGGTCAAACAGTCGGCCGTTTTTTTCCTGGGCTTTGCGGCTGTGGTGCTGATTCTGTTGGCAGAAGGGGATAATCTGCGGGCGCGCCTTAGTGTATTGATCAGGAATGGGCTTTGGTTTTCATTGGGAGCTATTATACCAGTTTTACTGTGCCTGGGCATCATTCTTGGTTTTGGTGTATGGGAGGAATTTGCATTTTGGAACCTGGAATACCCCAATCTCTACACCCAAAATACCAATGAAGGTGCTGGATTCGACCTACTAAAGGTCAATTTTGAGAGCCTGACGCAACGGCAATTGCTCTTGTGGATTTTGAGCGGCTTGGGGTTACTAGCCATTGTATTAAAAGGTTTAAACAAAAAAATGAACATTGCCTTGGTGGCTTTGGTGCTCTTTTCCTTTTTAACCATTATGCCTGGAAAACGCTACTATCTGCATTATTGGATTCAGTTTTTACCCGCAGTGGCGCTGCTTTTTGCACACTTGTTTTTTAAGCTGGAAAAATTGGGTGAAAGACCCAACCTAAGCATTGCCAAAAATTTAAGTTTCCCCTTAGCGGCTTTGTTTTTGCTAGTTGGGGTGGCCTTGTCCAGCGCTCATTGGTTAAAAACCGATTCGAATACCCTGATGCGGGAAATGTTTGGAGGGAACCCTTTTGTGGAAGATCAACTAATGGCCCGCATGATCGAATCACAAATTCAACCCAATCAAACGGTAGCAGTGATGGGCTCAGAGCCCCAAATTTATGTGTACCTCAATCGCAAGGCACCTAGTCGACATTTTTATACAGCGTTTTTATCCCGTAATCACCGCTTTTCGCAAGCCTGGCAAGATGAAGCACTGGCAGGACTCAAAGCCCAAAAGCCAGATTATGTAGTATTTAACATCCTATCCATGTCCTGGATGTTGCGCCCCGACTCCGATCAGGGGTTTTATCAAAACTCGTATTCCTGGGTGATAGAAAATTACACCCCTATCGCCTATGCTGATTATGTGGATTATTACAATCCCACCATCGTGACGGATGCAGCAGCGAGCACCTACAAACCGCAAAGCGGGAGTTATGTGATGTTATTGAAGAAAAAATAATAATGAGCAGCACCGAACCACAATTGATCCAATTCCAGACCCACGGCGAATCAGCTGTTGGTTATTTGGCTGTTGCACAAATCCAACAGGACATTCCTTTTGTGGTCAAACGCCTGTTTTGGACCTACTTTACGCCACAAAGTGTCATCAGGGGGCGGCATGCCCATTATGCCACTTCGATGGTGCTGATTGCTGTTCATGGCCGGATCGAGGTGCAAACGGAAATGCTCAACGGGCAAAAAAACTGTTTTTTATTGGATCGACCCGATGTGGGTGTTTGGATGCCTCCGCTCACCTGGCATACCATGCAGTACAGCCACGATGCTGTACAATTGGTGTTGACAGATACGGAGTATGAGGCGACGGATTACATTCGAAGTTACGAGGAGTTTATAGGTTTGAAGGGTAGCGAATGAAAGATTTCCCTTAAATTGTGCCAATTAAAGTCCCTTCAGCTATGAGAAAATTATTTACCCTGCAACTCTGTGCAACGACATTCCTCTTTCCAATATGGTCGTTCACCCAGGTCACCACTCCACCAAGTCTGCGCCTGCTGCCAGCGGAGGAAGAAGAGTACCATCAAATCGAAACCAACATCAATGCCAAAGATCTGGCTGCTTTCCGTACCTCGCGGGGGCTAAAATTGGGCACCATTCCCAAAAAAATGAGCTATGACAACCAGGAATTGGCTCCTGAAACGATGAAATTACGGGGTAAAACCTCTCTGAAATTTCGCCGAAAAAGTTATCGCGTAGAATTGAGTGCTCCCTTTACCTTCAACACCGCACAAGGACAAAAGGCGCTTAAAGATTTCCATTTATTGAGCCTGACCATGGATCGGGGCTATTTCGGCAATCGCCTGGCTTTTGCGTGTTTGCGCGAAACGGGTGTTGCCAATTTATACCACAGTTTTTTGGAACTCAAAATTAATGGGCAATCGGAGGGTTTGTACTGCTTTATCCAGCGCCCGGAGGATTATGCCCTGGAAGATTTGGGTTCACCCTACGTGTTGCGACGTTCAGCGGTCGATTTTGTCATTGCTGATCACAAATTGGCTAAAGGGCAAGCACCTGAGCTCAAAACCCAGGCCGACGAGGCTTACCAGGCCATGATTCGTGCAGCCAACGACCTGGAAGGAGAAGCCCAATTTGAGTATTTGCGTAGCCACCTCGACCTGGATGCCTACTGTACTTGGTTAGCTTTGAACACCTGGTTTCAAAATGGCGATTATACAGACGAGATACTGTTTTACGTCCAGCCGGGTAAAACGCCCATGCGTTTTGGCATCATTCCCTGGGATTTTGACGATGTATTTGCCACTACTCCCCATGAAGACTGGCCCCGCAGGAATGCTGCATTGGGCGAGAAATTATTGTTTTCTTCGGAGGTTAGTCTGGATCGCTGCATTGCCAATAACCCACAGCTTTACCGGTTTTACCTGCAAAAGATGAAAGCATTGTTGGAAGCTTTGCCCGAAGCTAAACTCCGAGACCTCTTTGGCAAGATCTACACAGAGATACATCCTTACTTCAAGCGGACACCCATTTTGGAAATGACCCAGTACGATCGGCAAAAAACGACGAGTCTGACACGCCTGGAATCACAGATGAATGAATCCTTTCAGTTTTTGGTCAAGCGGCGGGGAAATTTGTTGAAAATGATGGAGTGAAAAGGAAAAACTATGTAGTGGGGCAAAATGAACACTTATTTTTTTATTGCCCCTATAGCTCCTTACGCAAACTTGCTTTGGGCACATTCAATTGCTCCCGATATTTTGCAACAGTGCGCCGGGCAATGTTGTAGCCTTTTTCTTGCAACAATTGAGTGAGTTTATCGTCGGAAAGCGGCTTGCGTTTGTCTTCCGCGCTGATGATTTCGGTGAGGATTTTTTTGACCTCCAGGGTGGAAACCTCCTCTCCTTCGCTGTTCTGCAAAGACTCCGAGAAAAATTCTTTCAGGCGGCGGGTGCCGTATTCCGTTTGTACGTATTTGCTATTGGCCACCCGGGAAATGGTCGACACATCGAGGCCGGTACGGTCAGCAATATCCTGCAAAATCATCGGGCGAATCTTTTTTTCATCGCCACTCAAAAAGTATTCCGTTTGATAGTCCATGATGGCATACATCGATTTGTACATCGTTTCATGGCGTTGCCGAATGGCATCGATGAACCAGCGGGCTGATTCTATCTTTTGGCGGATGAACTGCAGGGTTTCTTTTTGGCTGCGAGTTAGTTTATTGACCTTGCGCTGGTCGTTGTAAGAGCGCAGCATATCGCGGAAAGAATCACTGATCCGCAGGTCAGGAGCATTGCGGGTGTTGAGTGTCAACTCCAGTTCCCCATCCCGGTTGAGCACAATAAAATCGGGAATGATGTACTGCGCCGAACGCTCCATCGACCCGGCAATGTAACCACTGGCGGGTTTGGGATTGAGTTTCAGGATTTCGTGGATGGCGGCCCGCAGTTGTTTTTCAGTAAGATTGAACTGGCGTTGCAGCTTGTCAAAGTGTTTTTTTGAAAAAGCTTCGAACTGCCGATTGATGATTTTGCAGGCCACTTTTAGCGCTTGCAATTCATCGTCATCCAGGTCTTCCCCTTGTTCTATTCTGAGCAACAATTGGATGTATAGGCATTCCTGCAAATCGCGGGCACCAATGCCGGGTGGATCTAAGCGCTGAATTTTTTTAAGGATATCAACTACCTCTTTTTCCTCAATCATCAGGTTTTGAGAAAAAAGCAGGTCATCAGCAATGGCATAAGGCTCGCGGCGCAAATAGCCATCTTCGTCAATGCTGCCGATGATTTGTATGGCAATGGTTTCTTCCCGCTCGTTCGTAAGATTGAGCAGGCCGATTTGTTGTTCAAGGTATTCGTGGAAACTGTTCTCGATGGCTACCGGAACGGTTTTTTCTTCTTCGTCGGCCTGGTAGCTTTCGCCCCGCTCTTTGTAGGAAGCCGGATCATCTTCCATGTAGCCGTTGAGGTAATCGTCGAGGTCGAAGTTTTCGTCGCTGTATTGGGTTTCTTCGGCATCGGCTTCATTGCTGGCGGCAGCAGCGGCTTCTTCGCTGGCGGCATCGGTTCCTGCTTCGTACTCTACTTGTTCATCTGCGAACTCGTCGTTGGTTTCTTCCAGCGCCGGATTTACTTCCATTTCCTCCTTGATGCGTTGTTCGAGGAGCGCAGTGGGTATCTGCAGCAATTTCATCAACTGAATTTGCTGTGGAGATAACTTTTGGAGTAAGAGCTGACGTTGTCCTAAACTTGTTTTCACGTTACAGTACTGGCTAGATGTCGAGTCAATTAATGGTGATCTGGTACTTAAATACGCAAAAATCCGAGGATGGTTGCATCATTTAGCAAAAATCGTTCCAATTTCTCAAATTTAGGGGGTATTGTGGCAAGAATCAAGAGGAAGTGGTGGAAAAAAATATTATAAACACTTTGCTAGCTCAAAATCCTCCTGCTTCGACCACGGAAATTTCCCCTCTACCTCCAACTTCCGCGCCAAATACTCCTGCTCCGGCTGCCCTGGCGTAGGCACCAGCCAAGCTGGCCGCTCCGTAACTGCCAAATCCATTAAAGTGCTGTACCCAGAGCGACAAACAATGAGCTTAGCTTGCGCAAAAAGCAGCGACAAACCTGTTGTATCCAAATGCGGCGCTACGGTAAGGTTGCCCTCTTGTTGTTGAAAAAAAGGTACTTCCGGTTTGCCCTGCAACAGGAAAAAATGCTCCTGTGGGAAATCTTGCACTTGCTCCCGAATCTGTGCCTCCCAAATGCTGCGTTGTGGCTCGGGACCAGACAGGATGAAGGCAATGCGGTATTGATTCCGCGCTTCAACTTTGTGCAGGCGTGACAAAGGCCCCAGATAACGGGTTTTTACACCGGGCAAGGGCGGATGGCTCAAATCTCCGGCCAATCCAGGATATTCTTCCCAATCTGGAATCCAGGATTCCTGAAAATAGGCCCGAATCCAGAACGCATTGACCATTTGTACGGTACGCCCCCCGAACCAATGTTTGGCCGGCAAGTGAATTTGATGCGAAACAAATGCATTAAAAACGCCCGGGATATAGCACCCAAAACGTTGGTCGGAGATAACCCGATCGAAATGGAATTGTTGGTGCAAAGCTTGTACTACCCGGTATTCACGCATGATGGCCTGGAAAATCTTGGGCATCTGCCGCAGCATGGGCCAATACAAGTTGGCTTTGGGATAGGTAACCGCATAGTCGGGTAGCTCATGACAAGGCAGGTCCGGGAAAGTTTGCCGCAAAAAAGCCAGTGCCCTCCCATTGGAAGCAAGATGTACTTCATGCCCCATGGCTAGCTCTTGTTCAATCAAAGGCACACTACGCGTAGCGTGGCCGAGTCCCCAGTCCAGGGGGGTAACGAGGGTTTTTACCGCTGACATTAATGCAATTTATTTTTTTATCGCCCCATTGAATTATTGCCCGGCAATATCTCGATTTTTTCATTGTGCTTTGCTGTCATTCATCAATGATATTGCCCTTATTTTTGCAGCTGTGATAATGCTGAAAATGGTGCATCAAAACATCTAATTTTTTCGTTATCTTGTTAGTAGTACCAATTTATCCGCGTTATACACCGGGAGTGGTGTATCAGAATCCCTTAACTATGCAGCGAATATTTACCTTCTTCATTTTTTGTTTCCTTTTTTGTAGCAGCGGTCTTTTGGCCCAAAGCACGGTATCGGTCAAAAATTGCAACCGCATCAATAGTACAGCGCTGGAATTTTCGCCCGCCTTTTATGGCAATGGGATGGTTTTTGTCTCTTCCCGCAAACGCACTGGTGAGATAGATAAAGCAACCGGGGAAACCTACTTTGAGCTGTACTATGCCGATTTTGATGAAGAGGGCATGCCCATCCATCCAGCTCCTTTTTCTACTGAAATCAATTCGGATCGCCACGAGGGGCAGGTAAGTTTTACCAAAAGCTCTGATAAAATGTACTTCAGCCGCAACAACATCAGCAAAGGGGTGCCCCAGGCTGGAAAAGACGACACCGTGCGCATGCGCGTGTACGAGGCGTTTAAAGGGCCTTACGATTGGGAACGGGTTCGCCCACTTCCCTTCAACAACGTCAATTATTCCTGCATGCACCCCTCTCTGAATTACGATGGTTCTCGTTTGTTTTTTGCGTCAAACATGCCTGGTGGATACGGTAAAATGGACATTTACTTTGTAGACTGGGATGGCAGCAAATGGTCGGACCCCATCAATCTTGGGCCGGAAGTCAATACCTCCGGCAACGAAGTTTTTCCCTATATCCATGACAATGGCGCCTTGTTTTTTTCCTCAACCGGATTACGGGGCCTGGGCGGACTTGATGTGTACATGATCGACCTCAGCGGCAGCGAATGGGGAAAAGTGATCAATTTGGGGCAACCGTTTAACTCCAAAGCCGACGATTTTGGCTTGATTCTGGACAAAGAAAGCACCCGTGGCTTTTTCTCTTCCAACCGCAATGGGGGCTCTGGAAAAGATGATATTTATGTGTTTGAGGCGCCCAATGGCCTACAAGGGCTCAAACCTGTCATTCAGGCAACCCTGCGCATCACCGCCATCGATGAAGACAACAACGCCACCATGCCCAACGTGAACATCCGCGTTTTTGAACGCGCCAGCGATGGCTTGATCAAAGACGGCAACACCTATGCGGCTACCCTGGTGCCCGCCAATGATCAATCTCAGGACCTGATCATGCGCCTCAACCGCAAAAACGACGAGGAATTGGGCAATCCTACCACCGTAACAGGGCGAGATGGCTCCTCGACGATCAACCTGGCAGTCAACCGCGATTATGTTTTATTGATTTCAAAAACCGGGTTCAAAACCCAGGAACTTCCCTTTACCCCCAAAGCGCAAAACCTGAAAAACACCATGGATGTGCGCATGGCCCATATCAATTGTATTCCTTTGCGAGGGCTTGCTTTAACCGACAAATACGAAAAACCCATTCCGAATACCAAAATCCGAATCATTAGCAATTGTAATGGGCAGGAAGTGCTGCTCACTTCCAACCTCGATGGTACTTTTGACCACTGCCTGGACTTGGGTTGCACCTATACCATTCTGGCGGAGAAATACGGATTTAAAACCTCCCAAACCCAACTTTCCACCGAAAATGTGCGGGGTAGCCGTTCTTTTTCCATCAGCATGCACCTGGTGCCAACCAACGATGAAGTGATGCGCAAGCCCCTGGCCGAAGGAACCATCATCGTAATGGAAAACATCTATTACGATTTTAACAAAGCTGCCATTCGGACCACCGATGCCCGCGATCTGGAGGCCTTGACCCGTTTGATGCTCAAATACCCGACCATGGAGGTTGAATTGGGCGCACACACAGATTCCCGGGGTACCGCTGAATACAACATGCAATTGTCTCAGCGCCGGGCTGAAGCAGCCAAGGAGTTTTTGGTGCGCAAAGGAGTTGACTCCAAACGCATCCGTACTACTGGCTTTGGTGAAACCCAAATCCGCAATCATTGTAAGGACGGCGTAGAATGTGTTGAAAAAGAACACCAGTTCAACCGTCGAACGGAAGTGAAAGTGCTAAAAATAAACGAAACTGCACAGTACGAGCTGAAACCGGGCGGGAATTGAGATTTTACTATCTTAGGGGCGACAAAAAAATAAGTGTTCATTTTGCCAAAGGATTAGATAAGTAAACGGTTCATTTCAAGTTTCTTATCTAATCCTTTGGCCCAAAATAAAATGAACACTTATTTTTTGCCCCACTACTTAGGATCCTGATAAGAAAAAATCATGCATACTAAAGCCATTATTCCGGTAGCAGGCGCGGGCACTCGTTTGCGGCCATTGACTTATACCCAGCCTAAACCCTTGATTCCGGTAGCGGGCAAACCCATTATTTCCTTCATCATCGATCAATTGATCGACATCGGGGTACGCGACTTTATTTTTGTGATTGGTTATCTAGGGGAAAAAATCAAAAACTATGTTGAACAGGCTTACCCCGACATCGAAAAGGAATTTGTCAACCAGGAATTGCGCTTAGGTTCTGCACACGCCATTTGGACCGCCCGGGAATCGATCCGGGATGCCGATGATGTATTCATTTTTTTTGGAGATACCATCATTGATCTCGATTTTCAACTGGTGCTCCAGGACCCTTATTCCAGTTTGGGGGTGAAAAAAGTAAACGATCCACGCGAATACGGCGTGGTCGAGTATGGCGATGATGGCTTGGTCAACAAAGTGATCGAAAAGCCACGCATCCCCAAGTCCAATATGGCCATGGTGGGTTTTTACCACCTTAAGGAAGTTCCTTCTTTTATCGATGCACTGGAGTTCAACATCAGCAACAACATCCGCACCGATGGGGAATTTCCCCTCACCGACGCCTTGATGCGCATGATCGAAACTGGTACCCGCTTCAGTACCATCGAAGTTGATAACTGGTTCAATTGTGGCAAAAAAGATGTATTGCTCGAAACCAATGCAATCATGTTGCGGCGTAAGGGGTATGCCTCGGCCAACCTGCCTGAATTTGACAATTCCATCATCATTCACCCGGTCAGCATTGGTGAAAATTGCCAAATCGTAAACTCTATCATCGGCCCACATGTTACCATCGGCAACAATGTTCGCATCAACAATGCCATTGTACGGGACTCGATCATTGGCAACTACGCTGCAATCCAGGAAATCATCCTCCAAAATTCGGTGGTGGGCAATGACGCGTCAATTACGGGTTTAAGGCAAAGTTTGAACATTGGTGACAATACAGAAATTGACTTTAGTTGAGAAGGTTGAGGGAGGTTGAGGAAGGTTGAGGCTGCCGCAGCGACTTAGACGAAGCCCTTGTCAAAATCGCTGCGGTAGCCTAAACCTTCTCAACCGTCCTAAACCTTCCTAAACCTCTCTCAACCTTAATTTTTCCGCATGAAAATCACCTTCGATCGCCTCGTCCTCGTCCTCATCATCGCAGTGGCGGGCATCTACATTGGCAAGTACTTTTACCAAAAGCCACAATTTGTCAATGGTCAAAAAGCGCTGGATTTCAAGGCGCTAACCATCAGTAACCAAGATTTTCAACTTTCTGACCTAAAGGGCAATTACGTTTTGCTCGATTTTTGGGGATCCTGGTGCGGCCCTTGCCGCATGGAGAACCCACAGTGGGTAGCGTTGAACAATCGGTATGCTGGGCAAAAATTGCCCAAAGCGCAGGGCTTCCACATCGTCAGTATTGCGATTGAAAGGAATGCCGAAAGCTGGAAAAGAGCCATTGAATACGATGGACTCAATTGGCCGCTGCACATTTTGGATCAAAGCTCCAGCATGAAATTTTTCAATTCACCAATTGCTACTTTGTACAAAGTGCGGGCTTTGCCCAGCAATTATTTGATCGACCCCCAAGGCGTAATCATTGGGGTAAACCTGGATCCTGAGGAAGTTGAAAAACGAATCAGCCAGTAATTTTTGTCATGACATGCTGTCAAAAACTGACAAGCTGACCTTTGTACTCCGTTTTTTTCTGACATGGCAAGATAATTGATGGGGGTTCCGAAAAACAATTGTATCGTGATGGATCCAAATAAAGAAGTGGAAATCAACGAAGAAACCTTAGAAACACCCGTGGAAAACGACAACAACATCAACGCCGAAGGGCAAGGAGACAAGACCCCTGGCGGAGACTATTCCGTAGAGGAGCAATTGGCACGTTTGCAACGGGATTACGCCGATTTGCAGGACAAATACATCCGTCTGGCTGCCGAGTTTGACAACTTCAAACGCCGTACCCTCAAAGAGCGGCTTGAGTTGATGCGTACCGCTGCTCAGGATACCATTCAAGCCCTTCTGCCTGCACTCGATGATTTTGACCGGGTCAAAACCGCAAGTGAGTTGCCCAACAGCCCCGAACCTTTTAGCGAAGGGGTCAAATTGGTTTACCATAAATTGTACAACATTTTGGCAGCTCAAGGATTGGAGCCAATGGAATCCAATGGCCAGGATTTTGATACGGAAATCCACGAAGCCATTACCGAAATCCCTGTACCTACCGAGGAAATGAAGGGTAAAGTGATTGATACTTTGGAGAAAGGATACAAACTCAAAGACAAAATGATCCGCTACGCGAAAGTAGTGGTGGGCAAATAACA
>JAAFHQ010000300.1 GCA_013298445.1 Chitinophagales bacterium
GTTTTTAACCACTGGAGAGCTCCATCCGCCCGATTGGTACTTGATCTCCTTGTTTAAAAAACACATCGGCCTGGTTTCGATGATGGCGGAATAGATGATGCCAAAACAGCCAAAACTTACCAAGGCGGCGTAAAACTTATCGTCATCCTGGACCAATTCGACTTGAGGACGGGCCGGATGGGCCGCGTAGAACTGAGCGTGTTTATCAGGGTCGGTGATGCCGTTGCTGGGTTCAATTCGGTAGATTTTTCCGCCACTAGCCACCAAAAGAATAGAGCGAACCATATCGTGATACGCACTGTATTTTCCACCCGAACCATGCGTCCCGGTAGAAAAGGCCCCCGCAAAAGACTGTACATCACCACCGCCCATATTGAACAGGCGGCGTTTGCCAAAATGGGCAATGTCTCGCTCATCCTTCGGGCAGAGTATTTTGTTGACCATAAAAATCTGCATCCCTCCGGGTACATCAAAATAACTTCCTACTTCCACCGTGTCTTTGAGCAAGGACAAAGCGGATTGGTCAAGTTTCCCAACAGTGTTATTGTGGTCTTTTGGATTATAGGGATGGGCTTTGCACAAATCAATCAAGGCGCCATCCGTTAAGCAGGTTTGAGAGAAAGAATGCCGTTGCCCAATCGCCCGTATTTTTGTATTCTCCGCTTCAGCTAATTTTACCAGCGCTGCCGTTGCTTCCAAATTGAGCGGGAAGCAATATTCTGTTGTATTGCTTTTCCAGGTTTTGGATGGATTAAAAATGGTGCAGGGTTGGGTATCCAGGACCAATACATTGGGGATTCGATCGTGGTTTTTCGTTTTATGGATGCGTGGGTCGACAGGGTCAGGATCCGTGATATGCTCCTCAGTCTGGTTTTCTAGGATGCCTTGTTCAAATTCATTAAAAAATGTTTCGTCATGATTGACGTCTGAATCTAGGTTAAAAAAAGACATGGTACGTGGGTTTTAGTGTTAGTAAATAATAGTACTAGGCTTGTTTTTAAGGTTGTTCTATATAGCTGGATGAAATTAGTATTTTCTACCCAATTTTACAAGCCATTCAAATAAATTCGCCTGATAAACAACAAAGTATACAAATTGTAACAATTTAATTCCTGCCCTAATTTTTCTTCTTTGACGAATATCACTGGATCAAATGATTAAGGCCTGAACATGCCTGCTGAGCTTGCACTAACTTAATAAGCGATACTTCAGCTTACTATTCAGTCCTTAAATGATTCAATATGGCTATCCACTCCTCATCCAATAGGGTGGTCAAAAACGATCCCAAAACAATCAATGCATGGGCTATGTACGATTGGGCCAACTCAGCTTATGCCTTGGTGATCGTTTCTGCCATCTTTCCAGCCTTTTACAACACCATAACCAGTGCCAACGGTACTTCAAAGCTTGATGTTTGGGGCTTCAGCATCGAAAACACTGCTGCGTACTCCATCAATCTGGGCATTGCCTTTGGGCTGGTGGCTCTGATTTCTCCATTGCTTTCCTCTATGTCCGATTACAGTGGCAACCACCGGGCTTACATGCGGTTTTTCTGTTACCTGGGTTCCATTGGTTGTATGTTGCTGTTTTTTTTCAGCAAGGCATCAATGGTGCATTTGGCATTAGCTGGCATGTTGTTGGCAACGATTGGCTATTCCGGCAGTATTGTTTTTTACAACTCCTACTTGCCGGCCATCGCCACTGAAGACCAGCAGGACAAGGTGAGCGCTCGCGGCTATGCATTCGGGTATCTTGGGGCAACCACCTTATTGCTGCTCAACCTTGCCTTCATCCTGAACCAAAAAGCGCTAGGGGTTACCGATGACACCTTGTTGCCCCGTTTGTCTTTCCTGTTCACGGGTATTTGGTGGTTGGGGTTTGCCCAAATTCCTCTGCATGTCTTGCCCGCCGGGCTTTATGCGCCCAAATCAACGGGCCATAGTTTTTTGAATGGTTACAAAGAGCTTTTGAAAATATGGAATCAGTTAAAAACCTTTCAAAAGCTCCGTACCTTTTTGTTCAGCTTTTTCTTTTACATCATGGGGGTACAAACCGTGATGTTTATGGCCTCTTCTTTTGGGGAAAAAGAGGTACACCTGGGTTTAACCCAACTCATCATCACGGTGCTCTTGCTCGAATACCTGGGATTGGGTGGGGCTTTCCTTTTTGCCTGGATTTCTAAAAAACTAGGTAATATCCCCGCCTTGATCATTGCCGTATTTTTATGGATTTTGATTTGTATTGGCAGCTATTTCATCATTACTCCTTTGCATTTTTATATTGCTGCTTTCTTCATTGGCCTGGTCATGGGGGGCATTCAATCCCTCTCCCGCTCCACCTACGCCAAGATGATTCCAGAAACCGAAAACAACGCCGGATACTTCAGCTTTTACGATGTCTGTGAAAAACTGGCCATGATGTGTGGCTTGATCATGTTTGGTTACCTCGATAACCTGACTGGCAGTATGCGCAATTCCATCATGGCACTGGGAGTATGGTTCACCATCGGGTTGATCCTGTTGTTCGTGTTACAGCGCAACAAATCAGCCCGGCAAATGCTCGCGTCATGAAAAAAAATAATTTGCCTATAGCCATTCCGCCAGAGGGTGAAAAACCCGAGGCCATCCTGCAACAAATTGGTCGGATGAAGGCGGAGGACGTTGCCTGGAAAGAAGGCAAAGCCTGGAGCTTGGTCTATTACGTTGACGAAACGCATGATCAATTGCTGAAGGCAGCCAGCAGCGAATTGTTCAGCGGCAACTACCTCAATCCGCTGGCCTTTAAAAGCCTGCACCACATGGAACAGGAGGTTGTGCACATGACCACGAACTTGCTGCATGGTGGCGAGGCTGCCGTGGGGGTGATGACCACCGGAGGCACCGAAAGTATCCTGCTGGCCATGTTTTGTTACCGACAACGCGCCAAAAAAATACATCCCCAGATTACCCAGCCTGAAGTAGTGGTCCCTGTGACCATCCACCCAGCTTTTGATAAAGCGGCGGTGCTTTTTGGCTTGCAGCTGCGCAAAGCGCCTGTAGACGAATCTCGCAGTGTTATTCCAGCAGAAGTAGAAAAACTCATTACCAAAAATACCATTCTGCTGGTTGCTTCTGCGCCTAGTTACCCCAATGGGGTGTTGGACCCAATTGAAGCCCTTGCCAATATTGCTGCCCGGCATCATTTGCCCTTCCATGTGGATGCTTGTGTGGGCGGATTTATGTTGCCTTGGTTGGAAAAACTGGGCTACTCTATTCCAGCCTGGGATTATCGGGTTGCAGGGGTGACTTCCATTTCAGCGGATGTACACAAATTTGGCTTCGGTGCCAAAGGAGCTTCGGTAGTAAGCTACCGCAATATGGAATATCTGCGCCATCAGTTTGTGGTCACTACCGACTATCCCGGTGGAATTTACATTTCTCCAACGCTCCTGGGGACGCGGGCGGGTGGGCCAATTGCCGCAGCCTGGGCGGGCCTGAAACATTTGGGTGAAACTGGTTACCTAGCACTGGCCAAAAAACTGATGGCCGGAGTAGAAAAACTGCACCGTGGTCTGGAAGCGATGCCGGGTATCAAAGTGGTAGGCAAGCCTTGTATGAACCTCATTTCTTACACCACCAATGACAACAACCCGGATATTTTTGTCATCGCCGATCAGCTCGAAGACCGGGGTTGGATGGTCGAACGCCAGCAATTTCCGAACTGTATTCACCTCACCGTACTCCCTACCAACGTGGAGGTCATTGATCAATACCTGCAAGACTTACAGGCTGCTTATACATATGCCAGTGCGCACCCTGGTGCAACTGCCCAAGGCAATGCCGCTGTTTATGGCCTGATGGCCAGGATTCCGTTCCGGGGTATGGTTGAAAAATCAGTCGAAAAGATCATGACGGATATGTACGGCGCTCATAGTATCAACAACGCGACAGGCCAGGATCAGGACATGGTCAAAAGTCCATTTTGGATGGGAGCACTGAATCGAATCTTGATCACCTGGGCGCGCTGGAAACAACGCATCAACAAAACGGCTTTGCATATTTGGCTGCTGGGCTTGTTTTTTACGGGCTTGCTGAGCCAATTGGAGGCTCAACCCTATATCGACCCCTTCCAGGTCCGTTACATGGATGCTTTTAATAGCCCCAAAGGAGAAGCAACGCCTTTCAAACACCTCTGGGCTGGCAGCGACTTGCCGATCAAGCTCAAGGAAAATTCCTACCTGATCCTGAGCCCTACCTACGAGCGCTGGGAACTCGACCTGAACAATCCGGAGGAAGTTTATCCGGCGGTTCAGAGCTTTTCATTCCCAGTCGCTTTAATGTTGCCGATTCAACAATCCAAATGGTCACTTACCTTGATCCCGATGGTACGCTGGAATGGTGAAAAATTGTTTGGCGAAAACACCTTCCAGTTTGGCGGGGTCACCTTGGCTACCTACGCGCGAAAACCGACCCAAAAGTTTCGCTTCGGGGTCTATACGAGCGGAGAATTTTTTGGCCTGTTTGTTGTACCCTTGTTGGGAACGGATTGGCGGATCGATGAAAAAAACTACCTTTTTGGCACCCTGCCCGGTCGGATGACTTATGAGCACCAATGGAGCAAAAAATGGTACGCGGGGGCCACTTTTCGGGCACCAACCAGCAGCTACCGACTCCCCAATGGCCAATTCCTGCGCATCGACGACAACCAAATCTCCTTGTACCTGGATTATTACCTCAGCAAAAACTTTTGCATCACCCTGGAACCGGGCTATGGAATCATGCGCAGGCTCCGGACAGGGATCAACCATACCGAATACCTGACCAAGGTCAAATGGGGTGATGGGCCGTTTATTAAATTGAGTACGGAGTATCGGATTCGGTTTTAGGGAAAGAAAATGAACAGCAATGGTGAATGAAAAGTATTTCTGATTTGCCATTTCACCAGTATTGCTCTGGCGAAAAAGAGCGCCGGAGCAATACTGCTATGTGAAAAGTAAGCCTGTTTATCAAAAAACTCCCCCCAAACCTAGCATTTCCCCTCAAACCTGCCTAGTTTTGCCGCGCTACGAAATGGGAACAAAATTACCTTTATTGCGTTTCTGTTTCTCATGACGGTATCGTCAGGCATCACCGACACTTGTACCACCGATGAAAGTCACCGAGTACTTCGAAAAAGCGCAGGGGCAAACCCTCATCTCTTTTGAAATTCTTCCTCCGCTCAAAGGCGGTAGCATGCAGGACATCTTTAAAGGCCTGGATCCCCTCATGGAATTCAAGCCGCCCTTTATTGACGTGACCTACCACCGCGAAGAATTTGTCTACAAGCAGAACCCAGCCGGTTTTTATGAAAAAGTTGCCATCCGCAAACGCCCTGGTACCGTAGGGATTTGTGCGGCGATCATGAACCGTTATGGGGTAGATGCTGTACCCCACCTGCTTTGTGGCGGTTTCACCCGCGAGCAAACCGAAGACGCGCTCATTGACCTCAACTTCCTCAATGTGCAAAATGTACTAGCCTTGCGCGGAGATGCCCGGCAGTTCGATACCAAGTTTGAAGCAGAGCCCGGAGGCCACGAATACGCCCTGGACTTGGTCAAACAAATCGACGACATGAATCACGGCAAGTACCTCGATACCAATATCGAAAATGGGCAACGCACCAATTTTTGCATTGGCATTGCGGGCTACCCCGAAAAACACTACGAGGCGCCCAATATTGAATCCGACCTGGCCTGGATCAAAGCCAAGGTAGACGCTGGGGCCAATTACATCGTCACCCAGATGTTTTTTGACAACAAGCACTACTTTGAATATGTGGCCAATTGTCGGGCTGCGGGGATCAACATCCCCATCGTTCCAGGGTTAAAACCCATCACCAAGCAGTACCAGTTGAGCTCCATTCCACGGCATTTCTTCATCGACTTGCCCGAACCATTGGTGAAAGAGTTCTCCAAAGCAGAAACCCCCGAAGCTCGTCGTCAGGTGGGCCTGGAATGGTGTTCGGCACAGTCCAAAGAGCTCAAAGCCGCCGGAGTGCCTTGTTTGCACTACTATACGATGGGCGATGCACCAACAATTCGGAAGATTGTAGAAAGTGTGTACTAGGTTCAAAAAGCAAAATAGAAGTCATTTCTAATATTTAGCCACGAAGACACTAAGAAACAAAGTGAAAAATGCTTTGCTTAGTGTCTTCTTTATTTGTGGCATAACCAACAAAACCAATTTTCGTATGAGACCACTTCTCCTCCTCCTGTGTTTTTTCAGCCTTCTCCAGGTTTCACAGGCACAGTTACAATCTCCTGATCAGTTTTTGCCCCACAAATGGGGCGAACATTTTACCCCTCACGAAATGCAAGTCAGCTACTACCAGCATGTAGCGGCCAACAGCAAAAACATCATCCTGCAGCCCTACGGCTATACCAATCAAAAGCGGCCACTGCAATTGGCCTTTATTTCTACCGAAGCCAATTTGGCCAAACTGGAAGCCATTCGCCAAAACAACTTGCGCCGGGCGGGCTTGCTGGAAGGCAATACCGATCCTAGCTTGGACAACCTCAGCATCGTGTGGTTGAGTTATTCGGTACACGGCAATGAAGCTGCTGGGGCTGAAAGCTGCCTGAAAGTGGTGTACGAATTGGTCAATCCCCAAAACCGTACCACCAAAGACTGGCTCAACAACACCCTGATCATCATCGATCCCTGTATCAACCCGGACGGCAACTCGCGTTATACCCATTGGTACCGCAACGTAGTGGGCACTACTCCCAACGTGAGCCCCAACGCCCGCGAGCACCAGGAGCCCTGGCCCGGTGGCCGGGTCAACCACTACAATTTTGACCTCAACCGCGACTGGGCCTGGCAAACCCAAGTCGAAACCCGCCAACGCCTGGTCAAGTACAACGAATGGATGCCTCAGGTGCACGTCGATGTACACGAACAAGGCCCCAATAACCCATATTATTTTGCGCCCGCAGCCCAGCCTTATCACCGCTACATCACCCAGTGGCAGCGCGATTTCCAGGTACAAATTGGCAAAAACAACGCCAAATATTTTGACCAGGAAGGCTGGTTGTATTTTACCAAAGAAGTATTCGACCTGCTGTACCCCAGCTACGGCGATACTTATCCGATGTACAATGGCGCCATCGGCATGACTTACGAGCAAGGCGGCATCGGTGCAGGTTTGGCAGTAACCCTGCGCAATGGCGACACCCTGACCTTGAAGGATCGGGTGATGCACCACTACACCGCTTCTCTGGCTACCATTGAAACGGCTTCAAAAAATACCGCCCAA
>JAAFHQ010000301.1 GCA_013298445.1 Chitinophagales bacterium
TTCGTTCCAAATCTGTGTACACTTACCAAAAAGATGGGCAATCGCTAACTGGCTACTCCGTGTACACCGATACTTACCTGAAGGAGGACGGAAAATGGCGCTGTGTTCAAGCGCATATGACACCAATGAAGTAAGGAGGAAAGGAGGGGATTTTGCCCCCCTGAGAAAGGGGAGCTTAGCTGGTACAAGTCTCCAGACTTGTACCAACATTTTCGCGTCTCTGACGCATGAGCAACGAAAAAATATTGGGCAAGCACACGTCAGAGACGTGCTGATATTGGTACAAGTCTGGAGACTTGTACCAGCGCCAGCGCCTAAAGTTAGAACTAATCGCTCCCTTTCTCAGAGGGGCTCCCCGACTTTATCTTTTGCAACCGTACGAATATTGTTTTCGGTCTACCCCATCACCTTCAACAGCCCTTTTTTAAACACCTCCAGTTCTTCCATTTTCCCGGTACTTACCCGACACCACTCTGAAAGGGGTAAAAACGGACGGCCTACCTCGATACCCTGTGCCCGCATGTCGCGAATAACGCCATTGATGTCTTTGCCTGTTTTAAAGAACACAAAATTGGCGTGGCTACGTACATAGGGTAGCTTTAAGGAATCAAGGGTTTGGCAAATCAGGGCCTTGCCTTCAGCGTTTTTTTGCATGCTAAAGCGATAAAATTCCTGATCGGTAAGGGCAGCACTGGCAGCGTGTAGCGCCAGCATATTGGGCTGATCGATCTGTACTGCCCGGATGCGACGGATGAGATCCGGGCGGGCAATCAAATAGCCAATGCGCATACCTGCCATGCCGTATACTTTTGAAAAGGTGCGGGAAACAATCACATTGGCGTTCTTTTTGACCAACTCCACCATGCTGGGGTAACCCGGCTCAGTAATGTAATCAAAGTAAGCTTCATCACTAAACACTACTGTGCGTTTGGAAACCGTTTCACAAAAATCCCTCATCCTGGCAGCGGGCAGGATACTTCCGGTGGGATTGTTGGGGTTACAGATGAATACCAGACGGGTATTGGCCGTCACCCGGCGTTCCATCTCTTCGAGGTCAATCGAAAGGTCGGCATTGTTCATCACCGGAACCCGATTGACATAGCCGCCCATTGCTTCGGCGTAAGTCATCAAGGCATCAAAAGTAGGTGCGGGAGCGATGACTTCTCCTTCGAATAGGCGCAGCGCAATAGCCGTGATTTTTAGCCCTTCGGTGGAACCGACGGTGAGGAGTACATGGTCGGGGCTAACCCCTTCTTTGGCCGCTACTTTTTCCACTACAGTCCCCGTCTCAGGAAAGGTATACCGACAGGCTTTGTCAAAGGCATTCGTGATGGCCTTGCGCACGAACTCTGATGGCCCGTAAGGGTTTTCGTTGGAATTCAGTTTGGCGATGATGCCTGGTGGCAGGTGATTCAAGGAAGCTAAAAAGCCTTCAAAAGAAGCCGCTTTTCCGGCAACACTCATCAAGGGTAAGGCGCTGGAAGCCAGACCCGCGGTTCTGAGCCATTGGCGGCGAGAGAGATTGGCCATAGGTGGTGGTTTTATGGTTAAGTTAGAAGCTGATTGAGTGCAAATTAACAATTTTAAAGGATTGCTCGTTTTTACGCTCTCCGCCTACTCAACTCCTCAATATTTTCCACCAACTACTTCGATTCAGGTTGATTAGGTATGGCGTTGGATGGTCTCTCCAATGAATTGAATGGCTTCCAGGTAAGTCTCAATTCCATGTGCTACATTGGGAAAAACTTTGACCTCCTTTAAGTTGCGCAGTTTTGCCTGTGCATTGCTGATGGACTTTTCAAAGGGAAAGAGCAGGTCCTGATCTCCTTCGAGCAAATAAGTAGCAACCTGCACCTGTTCCAATTGCTCGTCCATGTAATAGGGCTTCTGGGTTTTGTCCAGATAACGAGTCAAGGCAAACACTTCGTAGTCGATAATGAGCTTTTCGGAAGCTGGCGAGAGTTGGTGAGTAGGTTTGTAGAACACCGCCTTATCTAAAAACTTACTTACGTTTTTTCGGCTGGGCGAAAGGATGGGTAATAAATTGTAATAAAGGTTTTTTAAAGTAAGGGAAAAAGCTTGTAAGCAGCCAGGATTGAGCAGAAAGGCGGCCTTGATTTTTTCTGGAGCCACAATGCCCAGTTTCATACAAATCAAACCGCCAAAAGAAGCCCCGGCTACGTAGCTTTGTTCAATGTTTAGGGCATTGAGCACTTCCACCGCCCATTCGCCATAACCCAATCCTTTGATATCAGGAGAATTGCCATCACTGAGGTTGGGTAAGCCATTGGTTTCAACGAGGTAAATGCGCATGTCCTTGCCTAACTGGTCCAAACCCCGGTCAAAATCCCAAAACAAGGCTGTGGTACGGGCACCAGGAAAAATGACCAATGGCTCCAAATCGACACGCTCCAGGTTGAGCCCCCAAACCTGAGTTTTGCCAAGGGAAGTTGTGAGCTCGATGCTTTGGTATTGCCGATTGTTGCTTTGTTCCAGTTCGGATACCCATTGCTTGAACCACAAAAGGTCTTTTTCGGGATCTTTAAAAAAAGAGCGGTTTTTAATTTCCATGAAGGTGAGGGTTTTGGGTTGGTAAGGTAAGAGAATCTCCTTAATTCGCGATCCACTCAGTCCTTTTCCGATAAAGCCTGGATGTTTTCTCGCAATTGTTCGAGTAAATCACCAAATAATCTGCGATTCACCAATTTTGTAAACCACCAAAACAGAGGTGTTACCACCACCATACCCAACAACAGTGGTAGCATGAAACTCTGGGTTTGTAGAATATCTAAGATCCCCCGATCCGGGCGGATCAGCATATAAAAAAAGCCCAGCGCAAAAGACATGGGGTAAATAAACCAGCCGAGAATGGCATCAATACGGATGTTGTTTTTGACAATTTGATAATAAGCTTGTAAGGTTTGTAACAAATTCCCATCCATGTCCACCGCCTTTCGTTGCAACTGCCAAAGTTGCCAGCCACTAAACAGAAGTGCCAGACTGTAGTACAACAAGATGCTAAGGGCAATGGGCAGTTTTTCCGGATAATTCCAATTGTACCACATGAACCCCAATGCTAGCAATAGGTAAACAATGACTGCATAAAGCCTGAATCGAATGACCCGCTTTACCCCCGCCAGGGGTGCGCGCGAACCATGCTGCAATGCCTCCATGATTTCAATTTCTGAAAGCGGAGGCGCGGCCAGATTGGTTTCCTGCAATTTATTCCATTCCTGCTGCAAGTCCATAGTATACTATATTTTGGCGCTAGTCCAGTTTTTTAAACGTTGCACCACGCTTTGTTTGGCGCGGTGCAAACGCACGGTTGTGTTGTTTTTGTTCAACCCAGTCACTTCGGCAATTTCCTCGTTGTTGTATCCATCCAGGTGCAGGGTAATGATCACGCGGTCTATTTCGTTCAATTGTTTGATGGCCAGCCACAAAAGCTCGCTGTCCTCGGAGTTGTGTCTGGTCGGTTCTGAAGCCAGATCCAATTGGCTAGGTAATTCACTGATGGGCACCCGCTGCCTGCGGCGAAAAGTAAGTACCGTATTGAGGCTGATGCGGTACAACCAGGTGGAAAAAGCTGCCTCACCTTTGAAACCTGCATAGGATTTCCAGGCCTGCAACAAGACTTCCTGATACAGGTCGCGCCGATCCTCAGGGTGATCCACGTACAAGTGAATAACCTTATGAATGATCCCCGCATTTTGTTGCACCAATTGGACAAATTCTTTTTCCACGCAAAAAAATTAAGCCTGGGCTGAAATATTTTTAGCTAAACGAAGACAAGTTAATGAGTTGTCAATGAAAGTAAAAAATTACGACAACTGCCAATTTTTTGCGCGATTTGCATTATCATTGAGCGCGTTAATCAACAATGCTAGAACCTATGCTCTTGAATTACATTCACTGGAATGCTTCTCCAGAAATTGTTTCGATTGGCCCCATTACCCTGCGTTGGTATGGATTGCTTTTTGCCTCCGGCTTTTTGCTCGGCTTATTTATTGTCCGCAAGATGTTTTTGGCGGAAAAAGCACCGGAGGAATGGCTGGACAAAGCTTTTGTTTATATAGTCGTGGGCGCAGTCGTGGGCGCACGTTTGGGGCATGTCTTTTTTTACGACTGGCCTTATTACAGCCAACATTTGAGCGAAATTCCACAGGTGTGGAAAGGTGGTTTGGCCAGTCACGGCGGGGCTATCGGGGTGATTTTGGCGCTGTGGATTTTTTCCAAACGGGTGTCTAAAAAATCGGTGTTGTGGATTTTGGATAAAGTAGTGGTGCCTACGGCGCTGGCGGGTTGTTTCATTCGCCTTGGCAACTTGATGAACTCTGAAATTCTGGGGAATCCCACCACCGCTAGCTGGGGATTTATCTTTGAGCGGGTAGATGGGCCCAATGGGTTGCCCCGGCACCCCGTACAATTGTATGAGTCATTGAGCTATTTGATCAGTTTTGTTGTTCTGTATTATACGTACTGGCGCACCGAAAAACGCCACAAACCGGGCTACATGTTCGGCTTGTTTATGATTTTTATCTGGGGCATCCGGATTGTCATGGAGTTTTTCAAAACCAGCCAGGGCGGCTTTGAAACCGCATTTAATAATGTATTGTCTACTGGCCAGTTGCTCAGTATCCCTTTCGTGTTGATCGGGTTGTACTTCGTGTTCAGGCCAGTGAAGGAGGCGTAATTGCGGATTGCGGATTGCAGATTTCGGTTGTAGCAAAGCACTAACCGAAATCCGCAACCCCGCAATCCGAAATCATCAAGATGAAGGACGTTCAAATTCTCCGCGTGTTTTTCCTGGGGGTGATGGCCATCATCGGGATCTTGTCTTTGCAGACATACTGGGTGGTCAATACCTGGAACATCAACGAGGAGGAATTCAACGAGCAGGTGCACCGTGCCTTATACCGCGTAGCGCAGTCGATTGCAACCATGAACGACATTTCGCTCCCCGCACGCAACCTCATCAAACAGCGCAGCGCCAACTATTACATCGTCAATACCGAGACGGAGATAGACCCCGTTGCCTTGCAATTTTATTTACAAAAAGAACTGGAACAGCAGCAATTGCGCATTGATTTTGAATACGCGGTTTTTGATTGCAGCAATCGCCAGATGGTGTACGGCAACTATTGTGCCTATGGGCATGACTGTAAATCTTCGAGTGTTGTACAGAAGAATTTGCCCTTTGATCACGAGTTTACCTATTACTTCGGAGTCCGTTTTCCTACCCGCAACAATTTCCTGTTTGGCAAAATGCAGATTGCCCTGATCATGACCGGGATTTTGTTCATTACCGTCCTGTTTTTTGCGTATTCCTTGTGGGTGATTTTCCGGCAAAAACGTTTTTCGGAAATGCAGAAGGATTTCATCAATAACATGACGCACGAGTTCAAGACGCCCCTTTCCACCATTCAAATCGCTGCCGACGTTTTTCTCAAACACGAAGAAGTTCAAAAAGACCAGCGCCTGGTTCAATACGCGGGCATCATCAAAGAACAAAATTCCCGCCTCAACCAACAGGTAGAGCGGGTACTGGACATTGCCCGTTTTGAAAAAGACAATTTTGACCTGCATCAGGAATGGCTGGATTTGCCGGATTTGATCCAGACCGTTTGTGGCAGTGTCCGGCTGCGGGTACAGGAGCGGGGAGGGACCCTAAATCTTAATCTGGATCAAAACCTGGAACCCATCTGGGCGGATCGTTTCCACTTGACCAATCTGCTGCACAGTTTGCTCGACAATGCCATCAAATACAGCAAGGAGGCTCCACAAATTGAGTTGGCCCTGCAAAGTTTGGGCGCTTCGACCATGCAACTCAAAATACAAGACCACGGCATTGGTATAGCTAAGGAGTACCAGGCCAAAATATTCGAAAAATTCTATCGCGTCCCTACGGGGAACGTACACAATGTCAAAGGATTTGGATTGGGTTTGTACTATGTGCAACGCATTTGTTTGGCTCATGGTTGGAAAATCCGTTTGCAGAGCGACGCAGGAGAAGGCACCTGTATGGCCATCCAAATCCCCAGAACCCATCCCAAAAACACACCCGTTTATGAAAGCGCACCTGCTGTACGTTGAAGATGACGCCAGTTTGAGTTTTGTGACCCGCGACAACCTGGAGATGAATGGGTACAAAATCACCTGCTGTATGGATGGCCGCGAGGCCATGGAGGTGGTCAAAAATGAACGCTTCGACCTTTGTATCCTGGATGTGATGCTACCCGAAGTGGATGGTTTTACCATCGCGAAGGAAATCCGCAAATACGACGCCGAAGTGCCCATCTTGTTCCTCAGCGCCAAATCCCTCAAAGAAGACCGCATCGAAGGCCTGCGCATCGGTGGCGATGATTACCTTACCAAACCCTTCAGCATCGAAGAACTGCTGCTAAAAGTGGAAATATTCCTGCGCCGCCGGCACATGGTGGCCCCTCAAATGCCCAAGATGATCCGTATTGGGCAATACCTTTTTGACTATACCAACCTCACCCTGGAGCAAAACGGAGAGCTGCGCCGCCTCACCCAGCGCGAAGCCGACTTATTGCGCTACCTGATGAGCAACCGCGGCCAAGTGATCCGCCGTTCGGCCATCCTGGAACAGATCTGGGGCGAAGACGATTATTTTTTGGGCCGAAGCCTGGATGTGTTCATTTCCCGACTTCGGAAGTATTTGCAGAAGGACGAAGGGATCAAAATTGAGAATGTGCACGGGATTGGGTTTCAGTTTGTGTGCCCGGAGTAACTTTCCCCAAAAACCCTTAACTTACCCCAAATCCTCCATCATGTCGCAACTCCACTACCGCAACTGCAACCTTTGCGAAGCCATGTGTGGCCTTGAGATCAAACTCGAAAATGGCCAGATTACCAGCATTGCTGGCGACAAAAACGACCCTTTCAGCCGTGGCCACATTTGCCCCAAGGCCGTTGCCCTCAAAGACATTTACGAAGACCCCAATCGGCTCAAAACGCCGATGAAAAGAACCGCTCAGGGCTGGCAGGCCATTTCCTGGGCGGAAGCGATGGATGCCGTAGTGGAAGGCATCCAATCCGTTCAACAAAAATACGGCAACAATGCGGTAGCACTCTACCAGGGTAATCCCTCCATCCACAACCTGGGTACTACGATGAATTCCCCGGCTTTTGCCAAATCGCTGCGCAGCAAAAACCTGTATTCCGCCACCTCTACCGACCAACTGCCGCATCATTACGCCTCCTGGCAGCTGTTTGGGCATCCCTTGCTGATTCCCATTCCGGAC
>JAAFHQ010000302.1 GCA_013298445.1 Chitinophagales bacterium
AACGAAAAAAGGCTCCTCAATCAACTGATTAAGAAGCCTTTATCTTTTTGCGCCTCAGGTAGGGCTCGAACCTACGACCTACGGATTAACAGTCCGCCGCTCTAACCGGCTGAGCTACTGAGGCACTTGCCGGTGCAATTATCGAATTGCGTGTGCAAATGTATGCCAACTCAAAATAATGTGCAATATTTGCGGCGTAATTTTTTCAAAAAACTTTTCATCATGAGTTTACTTGCGGTTGGAACCGTTGCTTTCGACGATATTGAGACCCCCATGGGCCGGGCAGAAATGGCCATTGGCGGGGCTGCTACCTACATTACGCTGGCTGCTTCTCACTTTTTGAATGACCTGCGCCTGGTGTCGGTCATTGGGGACGATTTCCCGCAAGACATGTTGAATTTTATGCGCCAAAGAGGAATTGACCTCGAAGGCTTGCAGGTGAAGGCAGGTGAAAAATCCTTCTTTTGGGCTGGCCGCTACCACAACAACATGAATTCCCGCGATACGCTGGATACCCAGTTGAATGTACTGGCCGATTTTGACCCGGTTTTGCCGGACACCTATAAAGATACCGAATACCTAATGCTCGGCAACCTGACTCCAGCGGTTCAGTTGCGCGTCATTGAGCAGATGAACAAACGCCCCAAGCTGATCGCCCTCGATACCATGAACTTTTGGATGGATATCGCTTGGGACAGCCTGATGGAAGTACTGGGTAAAATCGATATGCTGATCATCAATGATGAAGAAGCTCGCCAATTATCAGGTGAACACTCACTGGTGAAGGCCGCTCACAAGATTCACGCCTTGGGGCCACGTTTTTTGGTGATCAAAAAAGGAGAGCATGGCGCGTTGTTATTTGAAGGTGATAAGCTCTTCTTTGCTCCTGCCTTGCCCCTCCAGGAAGTCACCGACCCAACGGGTGCCGGAGATACTTTTGCAGGGGGATTCATGGGCTACATTGCCAAAACCGAAGATACTTCCTTCGAAAACATGAAGCGCGCGATCATTTATGGTTCTGCGATGGCTTCTTTCTGCGTAGAGCAATTCAGCGTAGATGCACTCAAATCTCTGGATGCCGCCCAAATCAACGAACGGGTTAAACGTTTTGTGGAATTGGTGAATTTTGATCTGGTGATGGAGATTTGAAACCAATAGTGGCCCAAGCTGGTTATTAGATAATCTGATTGAACTTGTCTGGTCAATAAAAACCCCGAAGGGGTGAAATGATTATAGATTAAACCAGCAATTTGTATTTCAATAAAAACCCCGAAGGGGTGACATTATTGACAAGTGTCTGTCTTAGTTTTATAATGTCACCCCTTCGGGGTTCGAATAAACTTCTTGCGCTTTTGCTATAATCATTTCACCCCTTCAGGGTTTATGTATGCAAGCGCAATAATTTTATTTGATTACCCTAGAATGACATGCCCACAACCATCTCCGAACTCAGCACCTACCTCGAAAGCATCGCGCCTTCCCACTACCAGGAAGATTACGACAATTCTGGTTTATTGGTAGGTGACCCCAATGCAGAAATCACTGGCGTAATGATCGCCCTGGACGCTACCGAAGCCGTGATTGACGAAGCAATATCCAAAGGTTGCAACCTGCTGGTGGCGCACCATCCCATCATTTTTCGGGGCCTGAAACGCCTGACTGGGCGCAACTACGTAGAACGTGTGGTGATCAAAGCCATTCGTGAAGGTGTGGCCCTTTATGCCATCCATACCAACCTCGACAATGTGTATCGAGATGGCGTGAATGGTAAAATAGCTGAAAAACTGGGCCTGGAGAATACCCGCATCCTATCAGCAAAGCCTTTGTTGAAAAATGGTTTACCCGCTCCTGACCCTGAAGTAGGTTCAGGAATGATTGGTACTTTGCCCCAAAGCATGAGCGAAATCGACTTCCTACAACACCTCAAAAGCAGCATGCAAGTCGGTTGCATCAAATACACCCCCTTGCGCAACCGTGAGGTGCGTACCATAGCCGTCTGTGGCGGTTCGGGTGGCTTTTTGTTGCCCAAAGCCATTGCTGCAGTTGCCGACGTTTTTGTGACCGCCGATTACAAATACCACGAGTTTTTTGACGCCGATGGTCAAATCGTTATTGCCGACATCGGACACTATGAAAGTGAGCAATTTACCATTGAATTATTGCACGAGATTATTTCAAAAAAATATAGTAACTTTGCGCGCTATTGCACGAGCGTGAAGACCAATCCCGTTCATTATTATTAACAACAACCAAACATGGCTAACGAAATTACTGTAGCGGAAAAGCTCAAAACGCTGTATCAGCTCCAACTCATCGATGCTCAAATTGGTGAAATTGAGGTATTGAAGGGCGAATTGCCCATGGAAGTTAGTGACCTGGAGGATGATATCATCGGTTTGGAGACCCGTCTGGAAAAAACGGTAAACAGCGTCAAAGAATTACAAGCTATTGTAACTCGCTTCGCAACCAACATCAAAGAGGCGGAAGCCTTGAAGGTCAAATACAAAACGCAACTCGACAACGTAAAGAACAACCGCGAATACGAAGCATTGACCAAGGAATTGGAAATGCAGGACTTGGATGTGCAATTGGCTGAAAAGCGCATCAAGCAGGCCAGAATTGACGTGGCGAAGCAAGAAGAAAGCCAAGCCAATACCGAAGAACGCCTGGCTAAAAAGAAAGCAGACCTGGCAGCCAAGCAGGTGGAATTGAACGAAATCATTTCCAAAACGGAGAACGAAGAACGTGCCCTGCGCGCTGAATCAGATGCTGCCCGCGAGCACATCGAGGAGCGTTTGATCAAGGCCTACGACAAAATCCGTACTTCTTACCGCAATGGTTTGGCTGTGGTTACGGTTCAGCGTGACTCTTGTGGGGGCTGCTTCAACAAAATTCCACCACAAGTCCAGTTGGAAATTTCAATGCGCAAAAAAATCGTTGCTTGTGAGCACTGCGGTCGTATCCTCGTAGATGACCTCATCCTGACTGGAGACAAAATCGCTGAGCACCAGGCTGAGTTTGGATAGGCTTTTTAGAGCCTTGGATAAAAAGAAAGAGGGATACAACGCAAATTTGTATCCCTCTTTTTATTTGTGTATAATTCCTTAGGTGAATTCTTAAGTGCCTTAGGTTTCTTAGGTGGTGAAAAAACCTAAGCCTACTCTGAGATCATCACCGACATCAACTCCTCAATCTCCTCCGCCTCCACGGGAATACCCGCCATCAAATCCAATGGCCCATTCTCCGTAACCAGGATGTCATTTTCGATGCGGATCCCCAGCTTTTCATCGCGGATGTAAATGCCCGGCTCACAAGTAAACACCATGCCTTCTTGAATGGGCACATATCGATCCGCCAGATCGTGCACATCCATTCCCAAATGGTGGGAAGTGCCATGCATAAAGAACTGCTTGTACAACGGCAACTCCGGATTTTGCTGATCAATTTCTTTGCGACTCAACAATTTGAGGTCGATGAGAGCGCTTTCCATCATTTTAACCACCTCTTTGCTGTATTCCTCCAGGGTAGTGCCGGGCACGAGCAATTGTTGGGCCTCTCGCATGATTTGCAATACCGCGTCGTATACGCTGCGTTGACGCTTGTTGAATTGGCCACTCACCGGGATGGTGCGGGTGAGGTCGGAGGCGTAATGGCCATATTCGGCTCCAAAATCCATCAGGAGAACATCCCCGGCTTTACACTCCCGGTTGTTGTGGGTATAGTGCAACACACAACTGTTGGCACCCGAAGCCACAATGGGGTCGTAGGCATGCCCGGATGCGCGATTGCGGATGAACTCGTGCGTAATTTCGGCTTCAATTTCGTATTCCATCACTCCTGGCCGCACAAACTCAAGCACACGTTTGAACGCTTTGCCCGTGATCCCGATGGCCTGTTGAATCAGTTCCACCTCCGCCTCCTGTTTGTTCATCATCAGTTTTTTGAGGATGGGCTGGGCGCGGTGGTACTTGTGCGCAGGATAACGCTCCATGACATCGCGGGCCATACGCATGTTGCGGGTAGGCAATTCGGGGATAAAACGGTCGTGCTCCTCAGTGTTGATGTAAATGCGCTTGGAGAGTAGGATCAACTCGTGCAGAATGGGGCCCATCTCATCCAACCAGTACACTTTTTGAATGCCGGAAACTTCGCGGGCTTTTTCTTTGCTGTACTTTTCTCCTTCCCAAATGGCAATGTAATCGCTGGTGCGCTTCACAAAAGCCACTTCCTGAAATCCTTCCTTAATACAATCCGGAAACAAGACCACCACCGTTTCTTCCTGATCCAATCCACTAAGGTAAAACAAGCCCGAATTCTGTCGAAAAGGGAAAAAAGTATCTCCGCTGCGCGGCATCAAGTCGTTGGAGTAAAAAATAGCCAGCGAGTCAGGCTGCATTTTGCGCATGAAACGCTTGCGGTTGTTGACAAAAAAGTCCGGGTTTATCGGATCGTATTTCATGGTCGCTTTCCTTTTAACAAGCTCCAAGTTATAAAAGATATTGGATTGCAAGTAAAGGAATTGGGGCTTTTGCTGGAAAAGGGATGATTTTTTACTTCACCTGTCGCTGAAAGCAAACAAAAGGAATAAATAGCAGCGATGAATTATTTCCGGTACATCTTGAGCTTGATCACTCCCACCCGACTCAAAAAATGCCCAATCGACACGCGCAATACCCCTAAACCGTACTTCATGCTCCGCCGGAAATTGATCGAGGAAGCTTCTTCAAAATACTTGGTTGGACAGGTCACTTCGGCAATGTCGAAACCGGCGTAGACAATTTGAGAAAGCATTTCATTGTCAAAAACGAAGTCGTCCGAGTTTTGCTCAAAATTGATGCCTTCCAGCACCTGGCGACTAAAAGCACGATATCCCGTGTGGTATTCGGAGAGTTTGTAGTTGATGAGCAGGTTTTGGAAAAAAGTCAAAAAGCGGTTGGCAATGTATTTGTACATCGGCATCCCTCCCTTGAGTGCACCCATCCCCAGGATGCGTGAGCCCAACACGACCGGGTACAAATCCTCCCCAATGATGTTGACCATCGACGGGATCAACAAAGGGGTGTACTGATAATCCGGGTGCAGCATGATGATAATGTCTCCACCCAACTCCAAGGCCTTGTTGTAGAGGGTTTTTTGGTTGCCTCCGTAACCCTTGTTTTTTTCGTGTTTGATCACGTGATTGATGCCAATGCTGCGGGCCAGTTCGGCGGTATTGTCTTTACTGGCATCGTCGCAAAGAATGACCTCATCTACCAGGTCAAATGGGATTTCCTGATAGGTTTTTTGCAGGGTGCGGGCGGCGTTGTAAGCCGGTAGGACGACGATGACTTTTTTGCCTTTGTACATGCTTGCTTGGATTTCGGGGGCGAAGATAGATAAAGGTTTGGGGCTTTCAAAAAGAGTAGATTAATCATATGTTACCAATCCGCGACAAAAGCACTTACCTTTAGGGCTTAAATTACCACTTATGCAGGCCAAACCCGTTTCCCTCTCCCGCACCACCATCACCGAACTGATGATTCCCGCCTACGCCAATTTTGGTGGCAAAATCCACGGCGGCATTCTACTTTCCCTCATGGACAAAGTAGCTTACGCCTGCGCGGCCAAACACGCGGGCGCCTACGTGGTCACCGTATCAGTAGATGGTGTGAATTTTCGGGAGCCCGTTTCGGTTGGGGAACTGGTATCATTGCACGCCTCTGTCAACTACGTAGGGCGCACTTCCCTGGTGGTAGGCATTCGGGTAGAATCGGAGAATGTGATCACGGGTGAAAAAAAGCACACCAATACTTCGTATTTCACAATGGTGGCCAAGGACGCGGAAGGGAAATTGTGTGTGGTGCCGCCCTTGGCTTTGGAAAACGACGAAGACATCCGCCGTTGCCTGGAATCCATCAAACGTAAGCGGCTCAAGGAAGCCTTCAGTGATGAGTTTGACAATGAAAAAAATCGCCTGGATTTGGAGGACAATTTGCATTTGTTGAAAAAGGAGCGGGTGGAACTGCCGAAGAAAAGTTGAGAAGTTGAGGGGTTGAGAAGTTGAGGCTACCGCAGTGACTTAGACGCGATCTTGCTCAAGTCGCTGCGGCAGCCTCAACTTCTCAACCCTCAACTTCTCAACCCAATTAGATTTATCCTTAAAAAGCATCAAATATTACCAGAAAATTCGTAGTCTAGGGCGCAAAATCGCCGTATGTCTGAAAACCACGCCGCCAAAAGCCACCAACTGGGCTTTTCCACCATTACCCTCATCACCGTCAGCCTCATCATTGGGCTGGGGATCTTCAAAACGCCCGCCATCATTGCAGCCAATGCGGGTACCCAAACGATCTTTTTTGCTGCCTGGATCATCGGGGGCATCACGGCCCTTTGTGGGGCTTTGACCTACGCCGAAATTGGGGCGAGGTACCCGGTCATGGGTGGTTTTTACCAGATTTTCAACTATGGGTACCACCCTGTAGTGGGCTTTACCGTCAACATCCTGGTCCTGATCGTGAATGCAGCCAACCTGGGCGTAGTGGCGCTGATCGGCGCGGATTATTTGAGTGATTTGGTATTTGGACACCCTTCGGGCGTGTTGTTCAATACGGCCATGGCGACCATTGCCGTGGGGCTGTTTTATGGCGTGAATTTGTTGGGTTTAAAAACCAGCGCTCAGACCCAGAATTTCATGACCGTGTTGAAAATAGGTTTGATTCTCATCCTGATTTCAACATTGTTCGCTGGAGTGGTCGTGGAGCCGCATGGTTACGAAAACCAACCCGTGCAGACCTTTACAGGCAACAATACGGTACTGCTTTTGCTCTTGAGCCTCATCGCGGTATCCTTCACTTATGGGGGCTACCAACAAACCTTGAATTTTGGGGCGGAAGCGAAACCCGGCCCGGCTTTGCACAAGGGCATCATCGCGGGCACGCTGCTCGCCATTTTCCTCTACCTGGCCATCAACTACGCTTATGTCCAAGTGATTGGTTTTGAAAAAATGAAGAATGCCACTGCCATTGGTTCCTTGTTGTTTGAAGCCTGGTTTGGCAAAGTTGGCGGCAAGGTGTTCGATCTAGCTATGTTCCTCTCGGTGCTCACTTATGTCAACATCATCTTGATGAGCAATCCACGGGTGATGTGCGCCATGAGTGAAGATGGGGTTTTGCCCAAAATTTTTAGTCGTCGGCATCCTCGTACGGGCGCATTGGTGCCTGGGCTTACGGCTTATGCCATCCTGACCATCATCATTACCCTCATTGGCAAACAAATCGACCAAATA
>JAAFHQ010000303.1 GCA_013298445.1 Chitinophagales bacterium
TGGGACTGGCTGATTGCCCTGCGAATGTACCAACTCCTGAGCCTTGGCGATGGCCAGGTAGGCTGAGTTACTTTTAGGGGAAGTAGCCAGGTAAATTACTGCTTGTGACAAAATGATCCGGGCCTCTGGCAAACCTACCGCTTGCACCGCCTGAAAAGCCGTAGTGGCCATCAAAAGTGCATTGGGGTTGGCCAGTCCAATGTCTTCCGCTGCCGCAATGACCATGCGACGGGCAATGAATTTGACCTCTTCCCCGCCCTCAATCATTCGGGCAAGCCAATAAACAGCTGCGTTGGGGTCACTCCCCCGAATGGATTTGATGAATGCCGAAGCTACGTCGTAATGCTGTTCGCCCCCCTTATCGTAGCTCGTGATGTGTTGTTGTAAAATATTGGTAACAATGGCATCATCCACCACAATTTCCCCATCCACATTCGGGGCCTGGCTGGTGACCAGCTCCAGAATGTTGTACAACTTGCGGGCATCCCCGCCTGAATAATGCAAAAGGGCATCGTAGCTGTCAAAGCGTACTTTTTTGTTTTTCAGGTATTCGTCCTTTTGCAAGGCATCCTGGATGAGTTGCATCAGCTGATTGGTTTCCAGCAACTTAAGCACATATACCTGACAACGCGACAAAAGGGCCGGAATCACTTCAAAGGAGGGATTTTCTGTGGTTGCTCCTATTAATGTCACCACTCCTTTTTCTACCGCACCGAGTAAAGCATCTTGTTGTGATTTGCTAAAGCGGTGAATTTCATCAATGAACAACAATGGATTGGGTTTGCCAAAAAAGCGTTGCTGTTCTGCCTTTTGAATGGTATCCCGCACATCTTTGACCCCGGCAGCGATGGCACTCAGGCTGTGGAAAGGTCGGCCCGTTTCCTTTGCCAAAATATTTGCCAGGGTAGTTTTGCCTACTCCGGGAGGCCCCCAAAGGATAATTGAAGGCAAAAACCCCGCAGCCAATGCCTGACGCAGCACCGAGCCCTCCCCTACCAAATGTTCCTGCCCGAGATAATCCGCAAGGCGCAACGGGCGCATTCTTTCCGCTAATGGCTGCATGGTTTGATTGTATTTTTAGTGTCAAAATCTCAAAGCAATGGGAAAAATATTACAAAAAACAGGAATCATAACAATTTTTGTTGTACTTTAGCATTCGCAATTCAGTTTAATGGTTTTACCACAGGTAATTCCTTCTTCGCGAGAGCATCTACCTATCTAAATCTACCCTTTTTTGGTTTCATTTTGACGAACAGCAAGCGCCGCTGAGTATATTATTTTTTGTTATACACAAAAAATAAAACTGTACTCAATCTGCCCCCATCGGTGTGTTGCACAAACTATTGAGAAAACTATGGCTGCTAACATCAGTCACCTGAAAGTGATGGGGCAAGGCGCGGCTTTGGCCGATGATGCTGTATTGCGTTGGTTACCCAAACAACAATTGTGGATCGACCCAACCCGTTTCAACCAAATAAGCGGTGAAAATGGGCTAAGAATCAGTCTTTTACCTGGTTCTTTTTGCGATGCCCAAGGTCGAATCATTACCGAAAGAATTGAACTGGAACTGGTAGAAATTGTGCACAAAGCCGGAATGTTGCTGGCTGCGATGCCCAGTACATCCAGGGATGGGGTTTTTGAATCCGCTGGAATGTTTAGTCTGCAAGCCAAAAAAGACGAACAAACCTTACACCTGATCAAACCTGTCCAGATTGCCTGGCCAATCTACAATTTGCATACCAAGCCCACTTCTTTACAAATTGTCACCTTATCTATGGCCAGTACGCGCTCCTTTAGTGCGACAGCCGAGCAAGACTGGGTTCCTTTTTTTAACAAACCCACTCCTGTGCTCAAATTGCACGGGCAACGCTGGCTAAAGTTTGAACTCAATCAATTGGGTTGGTTCAGCGCCCATATGCCACTAGCCAAAGAAGGACTCAAATCCATGTTGAGCATTCGCTACCATGACCTGGGCTTTGAGCACAAGCAAGCTTTTTTGGTGTTCCGCAACCACCAGTCAGTCGTCAAACTTTTCCCTTACGATCAAAAGTTCTGCGCCTTCAACATTCCACGTCGGGCTCCTGCTTGTGTGGTCATGTTGGCCTACAAAAAAGAACAGTATTTCCTGGGACATACTTGTTTTGATGGGCATTACGCCAACAATTTGACACTACAGCTTGAGGAAGTCGAAAAGGGTTTGTTGCCCCAACATTTGTTCGCCATCATCAACCGTTGAGTGCTATAAGTGTGTAGCCAATAAACGGTGGAAATGGTGAACACATGCTTCACGTTTGGGGGAAAAACGTCCCGTTTGATAAAAGCGGGACTGTAGCCCTTTTTGTACATTTTCTACTACAAATTCATCTTCCCGTTCCACTTTGTCCAAATCCGCTCCAGCCCCTTGGTCCAGTTTGCTTTCATCGTATACGTATAGGATGAAGCGGACTTTGCATTGTTTGATGGACAAGGGTTTGACAATGTTGACGCTCAAACCCCAGGGGTAAAAGTTAAACATCATGTTGGGGAAAACCCAAAAATAATAAGCGGCAATCCGTTTGCCATAATCGATATGCCCGACCGGGAGATCAAAACATTCGGTGCCAGAATCCGCAATCCCCACTTGCAGGTTACAATAATCGAACAGCTCACTGTAATAAGCCCCATAGTCTAAAACCTGATTGAGGCCTGCGTGGACAAAGGGAATGTGGAAGCCCTCCAGGTAATTGTCGCAGTACAAAGCCCAATGCGCATTGACCAAATAATCCCGACTCAATTCCGGGGCATAGCGAAACTGTGACAGTGGCAAAAATCCAATCCGCTCCTGCATCACTTCCAACACTGGCTTAAAATCAAAACCCGGGTCGAGCGAAACAAAAGGAAACTGAGCCCAGGTTTGACAAGGCACTTCGGTCAAATGGTCACATGCGCGGGGAAATCCCTGGGCTTCCTTGAACTCGGGCATAAACTCCATTTGCCCCTGGAGGTCAAAGCGCCGCCCGTGGTAATTACAGGTCAGTTTTTTGTATTGCCCAGGATTGTGTACCAGGATATTGCCCCGATGGGTGCAAACGTTGCTAAAACATTGCAGCTCGCCTGTTTCGGTTTTACTCAAAAACAGGGGTTCATTGACAAAACCCGGTAAGAATTGAAATGGATAGACCGATCCCGCTTGGGTCAGGTTTTCCCCCGTTTCAATCCATTGCCAACTGCGGGGGAATACCTTTTCCTGCATGGTTTCGAATACCCGGGGGTTGCGGTAAAACTCGGCGGGCAGGGTTTCAGCGAGAGTGATGTCGGGATGTACGGAGTAGGTGAAATTTGGCATGGGCAATCTTTTATTTGCACAATGATAAATAAATTTTTTACTAGAATTTCATCTACTCAAGCAACCATCTTAACCCAATCATGGTAAAGGGTGAGTAAACAAAACAACCATTACCCCCACTTACATCGTAGCATTAAGTGGACCATAACCAATCAAATTAAAAACATGGATCGGAAAGAATTTTTGAGCCTACTGGGGCTAACAGTAGGCGGTGGCGTAGCTATTTCTTGTTTGGGTGGCTGCACGAAAGAAAGTGGTGTAACACCCGGAGGAGGGTCTAGCGGTGGCGGCGGTGGCAGCAGTGTCGATTTTACGCTCGACCTTAATGCTAATGAGAATGCCGTTTTGAAAAACAACGGTGGGTTCCTGGTGAAAAGTGGGGTAATTGTGGCCAGAACTACAGGTGGCGTTTACATCGCAGTAGCGGCAGCCTGCACCCACCAAGGTACCACTATTCAGTACGAGGGTAACAATTCCCGGTTTTTATGCCCCAATCACGGCTCGACTTTTTCAGAGTCTGGAGGTGTATTGAATGGACCCGCTTCTACGGCCTTGAAGCAGTATAAAACCGAATTGTCTGGGACAAACCTTAGGGTGTTTGCATAATAATCGACAAGAGACGCTACATTTGTACTGCCGAGTATTTTAGATTCATAATCTGAGGTGAATCTAAGGTTTCTAAAGTTTCTTAGGTGGTGAAAGAATAACTGCTACGCAGGTTTTTTTCTTTTCACCACCTAAGAAACCTAAGGCACTAAAGGAATCACCTAAGGAAATCCATCAACCTTAAGCTGCCCAAGACTGGGCACCCATCGCCACATTTTCCCCTTTAGCCACCCGAATCGCCCCATTGCTGTACTGCAAATCAATACGGCCCATCAACAAACCACCCCATCCAGCGTGGTTGATCAGCACAGGCTTACCGTCCAGGTTATTGACGACGATAGGTTCGGGCAAAAAAGTATGGGTATGACCACCAATAATGATGTCGATGTTTCGTGATTGGGGTGCCAATTTTAGGTCAGAAACTTGTTCGTCCTTATAGTGGTAGCCCAAGTGGGACAAACATATCACCAGGTTACAGGCGTGTTTTTCCTTAAGTTCAGCAGCTATCAGGTTTGAGGTAACCAAAGGATCGGTATAAACCAGCCCTTCTCTCAACAGTTGAGGGATCGAAGCTTCTGGGTTCACCCCTAGTCCTATGATGCCGATGCGCTGCCCTGCCTTTTCAACGATATGATAAGGTTTAACCAGTTTAGCCAATGGTGTACCCGCCA
Source organism: Chitinophagales bacterium (assembly GCA_013298445.1). Taxonomy (GTDB): domain Bacteria; phylum Bacteroidota; class Bacteroidia; order Chitinophagales; family Saprospiraceae; genus Haliscomenobacter. Next base: position 4,603 of record JAAFHQ010000303.1, read on the forward strand.
ACTGATAATTTGCAGCGAGTGCAGGAATTGGGTTTCTACTGAGTTGACTGGACAGGTCTTGCATGCCACGATCAAAGTCGTGATTACCCAGCGCAAAAGCATCGTAGCCCATCCCCTTCATCCAGGCCAACTCCTCCCCTTTCGAGTTGGAAGGGTTCAATATGTCTCCAGCGTCGAGCAGCAGGACATGGGCCTGTTCTTGCCGGATCTTTTCCACAAACTGCCTGGCCTGTTTGGCAAAAGCATGATAAGCTGCCTTATTTCCTTCAAAACGACCGTGTAAGTCGTTGGTATGCAGAATACTCAATGAAAAATCTCCAGAAAAATCCAACTGGGGAATTCCTGTACCCAAAGCAATGGCGCCAAGGCCGAATTGATGGATGAAGGTACGTCTTTGCATGGTTAAGGGTTGTTAGGGTTGAGAAGTTGAGAAGTTGAGGAGTTGAGAGCTACCGCAGCGATTCTGACAATGTCCTTGTCCAAGTCGCTGCGGTAGCTCTCAACTCCTCAACCCCTTAACTTCTCAACTATTCAAACAATGTTCTTTGCTGAGCGGGAGGTACTACCCCCAGATGTTGGTAAGCCTTTTCGGTAGCTTCCCGACCACGTGGCGTTCTGTGTAAAAAACCTTCCATGATCAAAAACGGTTCGTGTACCTCTTCAATTGTGCCTGCTTCTTCACCAATTGCAGTAGCAATGGTAGAAATGCCCACCGGGCCACCTTTGAATTTTTGAATGATGGTTGACAAAATTTTGTTGTCCATTTCATCCAGGCCATATTCATCCACATTCAGGGCTTCCAGGGCAATTTTGGCGATTTCCAGTGTAATTCGCCCATCTCCCTTGACCTGGGCAAAATCGCGTACCCTGCGCAGCAAGGCGTTCGCAATCCGTGGTGTACCCCGGCTCCGACGAGCAATTTCAGTCGCGCCATCATCCAGAATCTCCAGGCTCAGGATACTGGCCGAACGATGGATGATGCGTTTCAATGTTTCCACATCGTAATAATCCAAGTGGCAATTGATGCCAAATCGCGCCCGCATCGGTGCCGTCAACAAGCCCATTCGGGTGGTTGCTCCTACCAGGGTAAAAGGATTGAGCGTAATTTGGATACTCCGGGCATTGGGACCGCTGTCGATCATGATGTCAATGCGGTAATCCTCCATGGCGGAGTACAAATATTCTTCTACAACGGTATTGAGGCGGTGAATTTCGTCAATGAATAAAACATCGCCTTCATTGAGGTTGGTCAATAGCCCAGCCAGGTCTCCCGGTTTTTCCAATACGGGTCCTGAGCTCATTTTGAGGCCCGTTTCCAGCTCATTGGAGATGATGTGTGAAAGGGTAGTTTTGCCCAAGCCTGGTGGGCCGTGCAGCAAAACGTGATCCAAGGCTTCTCCTCTTTGCTTGGCTGCCGTGATAAAAACCTTCAGATTATCTACAATTCGAGGCTGTCCACTGAAGTCTTCCAACGCCTTCGGGCGCAAAGCGCGCTCGATTTGCTGTTCATCCGTGTTAAACTGCTTGCCAGAAGCATCCAATATAGGATTTGCCATTTAAATATTGTTTTTAAATTTGCGCAGCAAAATTTGAGGCCAGCTCCCTTTCAAAGCTTTTTGGGCTCAAATATTGTTGCTAAAGACGTAAACCTTGCGTCTCTACATTTTTTCAGCATTGAAAATACAATAATACAACAATGAGTGGATCAAAAGTAACCATTGAAAATGGAAAATTAACGGTGCCAAACGATCCGATCATCCCTTTCATTGAAGGAGATGGTACTGGAGCCGATATTTGGGCGGCCTCAGTTCGCGTTTTGGACGCCGCAGTGGAAAAAGCGTACAATGGTACACGCAAAATTCATTGGAAGGAAGTGTTGGCTGGCGAAAAAGCCTTCAACCTTACTGGCAGCTGGCTTCCAGACGAAACGCTGCAAATTATTGACGAGTATCGCATCGCCATCAAAGGTCCTTTGACTACCCCGGTTGGTGGTGGTATCCGCTCTTTGAATGTTGCCTTGCGTCAGATGCTCGACTTGTATGCTTGCGTTCGTCCAGTGCATTATTTCAAGGGTGTACCTAGCCCGGTGAAAGAGCCAGAACTGGTTGAAATGGTGATCTTCCGTGAAAACACCGAAGACATTTACGCGGGTATTGAATACCTGGCGGGTACTCCGGAGTTGGAAAAACTCAAAAAATTCCTGATTGAAGAAATGGGCGTTACAGGGATCCGCTTCCCGGATACTGTTTCATTGGGGATCAAACCTGTTTCGCAGGAAGGAACCGAGCGTTTGGTTCGTTCTGCCATCGAATACACCATCGAAAACAACCTGCCTTCTTTGACCCTGGTACACAAGGGCAACATCATGAAGTATACCGAAGGTAAGTTTAAGGATTGGGGTTATGCTTTGTTGGAGCGTGAGTTCGGCGATAAGGTGTTCACCTGGGCTCAATACGACCGCATTGCTGCTGCCGATGGCAAAGCTGTGGCTGACAAAGCTCAGGCTGACGCATTGGCTGCTGGTAAAATTTTGATCAAGGACGCCATTGCGGATGCATTTTTGCAGCAAATCCTGCTGCGCCCTGCTGAATATTCAGTGATTGCCACCTTGAACCTGAATGGCGACTACATCTCCGAC
>JAAFHQ010000305.1 GCA_013298445.1 Chitinophagales bacterium
AAATCTATATAATCACCACTTGGGGTAAAAATTGCATAAGGAATGATCACAAAATCTGTACCTGATAAAATGATATTAGCTGGGGCCCCAATCCTTAATCTTGTATCACTCATTTCTTCTACCATCGGCGATGTATTCTGCATGCCGTTGGTCATGAGCATGATGACTCTTGTACGTGTATCATCGCGGTTAGTACCTCCTAACATATTGATTGCCTCTCTCAACCCTGCACCCATTGAAGTAGACCCATTAGCTGAGAGGCTGTTCACCCTGGTATTGAATGTACTAGGAGATATACTATTAAAAGGGTTTAGTGAAATAACGGTAGATGCAGTACTCGAAAAGCTGACGAGACCAAATTGATTAGCGGGATCTGTACTGAAAGAACCATGCATTGACTGATATAGGGCAGGCAATTTGTCTTTTAAATATTGCAATTTTTTATACCCTGAAGGAGCTCCATTGCAATCCGCATCATCGTCCATACTACCTGATACGTCAATAACCATGACTACATCCACGGGTTCGTGTTGAGGGAGGCTGTTATTTACACAGCGCCTTAAAGGGTAATCACGGGCAAGGCCACTAATTAAATCCGTTAACCTCAAAGTAACAGTTCCAGAGATAGGACAAGTTGAATGGCTGGCTAATGGGCGATAAATAATGCTTACCTGATTGGCACCATTGGTTACATCACCATCTCCCCCGACCTCGTTCATCATAAAGCCAGTTCCTGTTCCTGGGTTTAATGACCATTGACAGTGTTCGCTTGATGTCAATATTTGCGGTAAACTCTGGCCGCCAGAGGCAGCATCAAAATTTGCAGGATTACCGGTCGTTAGTGTAGGCTGCGATAAGCTTAAGCAAGGCACTGACAACCCAATTAGCAGGTATAAAATATTTTTAATTCGTTTCATTTTTTGATTATTTGTTGTTATTTATAATTACCCATTTTATCAACCTTTACAAGATAGGGCAAGGTTAATCCGCTATTGACATAGGAACCGTAGAACAAGTACCCACCATCGTAGGTACTTCCTACAGAAAGCCCTGCTGAACTACCTACACTCTCATTGAATGACTTTTCCCAAAGTAAAGTAGCATTTGAATTAGTATAGCTAAATCTTGCCCCGTACATTTTACCATCACGCGTTCCGCATATTGTAATGGTCTTATCACCTGTATCATAAACCAGATCACTAACAGTAGTCCAATCCGTCAATTGTACGTTCCAAGACATGGTACCACTATTGTTAATGCCCATCAAAAACAATTTATCTGGTGAGGAATTTTCTCTACCAATTATTGCATAAAAATCGCCATCCAAACGAATGATTTTAGCGGCGATTTTTAGTGGAGTCAAGGACTTGGGGGAACCAATCAAATTTCCAGAAGCATTTACTTCCAATAATTGTGCATCTGCTCCCAAAATAGGAGACAATTGAAAGGCGGTTAGAAAATAATTACCAGAAGGGCGTTCTACAATAGAAGTCCCACCGTAGTTGCTCAATCCTCCAGTAGAAGAAAGTATCTTAGGTGTACTGACCACTCCTGCATTCGCATTAAAAATGCCGAAACCAGGTGTGGTCTTGCTAGAGGCTGTAGCATATCCTGTAATTACAATGTTTTGACTTCCATTTATGCACATCCCGCGACCAACTGATGGGTTGGTACCACCGAAATAAAAAAGACTACGCCTACTGGCAGTCTGAGCACTGGGCATGATTTCAATCTCAGCTTGATTACCCGAACTCCTGGAAACGCTGAATCCGCCAAAATATGCAATGGCAGAATTAGCTGAGGCCGCAGTTGAAAATTGGAAAGAAGAACCTACCTGTAAGTTAGAATTAACAATTACCGACCTGATTCCTCCCTGGTTATACAAACAATGGTAAGTGCCATCAGCTCTTTGAGTAGCATACAATGGTGTAGTATTCGCAGTGCTGACAGGCAATACCATTTTGAACCGTACAATATTGCTAACTGTAACAAACTGAGATGAAGAGTCTACACATCCCCCGTTGCTGGTCACTACCAACCTGATTTCATTAGGACCCGGAGTGCTTAAGTTGAAACTATTAAAATCAGGTCTACGGTCGAGAATTTTTCCATTTAACTTCCACACATAATTCGCTCCAGCAACTATAGTATGGGCAATCCTTACCTCAGGGCAGGGCTGATCACAATTATCTAAAGACAATGAAAATTCAGCATCCGGTTTTGGTCCACTACAATCTGGAGTATCGAGCGTAGGCAAATGGCATCCTGATGTAATGAGCAGGCAAAATAGATAAATAATACATAATCTGTTTAAAGCTATTGGGTTTAGCATAAAACTACTGCTTAGGGTTTAAAAAAAAGTTTTACTCTAAAAAAGAACAAGGTAAAAGCCCAGTGAATTTCACTAAGGACAAACTATAATACGATTAAAGTGTGAAATTTTCCCCCTTGAGGAACTTATAACTCCTGGTTTGGAGTTGACTTGTGGAGGCGCTTGAGATAGCAGAATAGCAGTAAGTGAAAGTGGTGGTTTCATTAGTCCGAGGTTTTGTTTTAGCTTACGCCGCAAATATACTTTATTATTTTTGAAAAAACAAATGGCGCCGATTTTTTTTTGCTTAAAAAGTTGTTTCTCAAAATTAACTTAATTTTGAGAAACAACTTTTTAAGCCAATTTACTACGGCTTCGGACTCACCTTGCCCGCATCCACATTCGCATTCTTCACGTATTTTTCCAGCCAGCCAAACTGCTCCTGCAACATGTGCAGAATGTTTTCCCGGCCAGCATAACCGTGGCTTTCGTGCGGAAGACTCACAAATTTTACCGTACCCCCATGTCCTTTGATGGCATTGAACATGCGCTCGCTTTGGATCGGGAAAGTACCCGTATTGTTGTCCGCTTCACCGTGGATCAAGAGGATCGGCGTTTTGATTTTATCCGCAAAACTGAAGGGGCTCATCGCGTGGTACAAATCGGGGTTTTGCCAATAAGTTCGATCTTCGTTTTGGAAACCAAAGGGGGTCAAAGTACGGTTGTAAGCACCACTGCGCGCAATACCACCCTTGAACAGGTTAGTATGCGCCAACAGGTTGGCCGTCATGAAGGCGCCGTAACTGTGGCCACCCACAGCCATGCGATTGCGGTCGCCCACACCCATTTCGGCCAGTTTGTTGACGGCTGCTTCGGCGTTCATTTTCACCTGATCTACAAAATTGTCGTTGGGTTGTTTGCTCGGGTCGGTGGAAACGATAGGCATTTCCGCGTTGTTGAGCACCGCGTAGCCTTGAGTCACGTAGAAGATCGGTGAGCCCCAGTTCAACAAGGTAAAACGGTGTTCGCTACCCCGAATTTGGGCCGCATCGGCAGCGGAATTGAACTCGCGAGGGTAGGCCCAAATGAGCGTAGGCAGTGGTCCATCACGCTTGGCGTCATAACCCTTGGGCAGGTACAAATCCCCGGTAAGGTCAACTCCGTCGGCGCGTTTGTAGGTGATTTTTTCCTTAGTTACTCCATCCAGCTGTGGATAAGGGTTGGTAAAATTGGTGATTTTCCGGTCGGCAATGCGCAACTTCAGGTCTTTGAGCCAGTAGTTGGGCATGGTTTTTTCGTCTTCCCGGCGCGTTAGCAGCGTCAGTTTATCCGCATCCAATACACTCACTACTGATTCAAAAGTGCCCTCGGGACAACGCCAGATGATGTCGGTTTTTTTGGTATTCAGGTCCAGGGTAGCCAAAAAAGGCAAGTCACCCTTGGGAGAAGCTCCTGTGGTATTGTTCATCAAAATTTTACTGCCATTCTCGATGGTTTTGATGACGCGGCGATTGTATTGGTTCACTTCGGTAACCGGAAAGCCGGGGTTGCCGTAAGCATCGGTGGTATTGCGCTCCATCAACATGGACAATTCACCCGTGCTGGGATTGTAGCGGTTGGTACGGGTCATTTGTTTGCTGCCGAGGCCCTCGGTGACCAGGGCCAGATTGGCATTGCCCCAGGAAGTATTGAAGTAGCGCAACTTGGTTTTGAACAGTTCTTTTTCATTGCCCGTAAAAGGAGCGCTGAGGGCATACACCGCGTCGTGGTGTTCTACGTTCTTTTTGATCATCCCACTGTCGAGAGGCATACACCAAACCACGGTAGCCGCTTCGTCGTCGCGCCATTCGATGCCACGGGGTACATTTTGAACGTTGTCGCGGCCACTTGGAGTCGTTTCACCGGAAGGTAAATCAACCAGTTTTTTCACCACTTTCCCCGCAAGATCCGTGATGGTTACAGTAGAGGCGAAACGGTTAGCTGTGACCAAATAAGAGAAAGGTTTGTTCAACGTCCGGGTCAACAGGTACTTTTTATCGGGGGAAATGTCGATGCTGGCGTAAATGGCTGGCGATCCAATTTTGGTTTCCACCCCATTCACGTTTTTCACCAGTTGCGACTTGGCGTAAAAGCCAAACAACTGCTCATCGTGAGGGCTTTTGATCAAGTCCTGGAAAGTAGGCTGAGGAGCTGCCTTGCCGTAGTTTTCCTGGGTAGTTGGACCTTTGGGCATGGCAGGTTTCGGAGGTGCAGTTGACGCAGGAGCTAGAGTGCCTTTGTACAAGATGGTGTTGTCGTCGTACCATTGGTAACTGCTGCCCAAAACGGCATTGACCCCCATTTTGTTAATTTTGGTGGCTTTTAGCGTAGCAATGTCAATGACGTACAAATCGACGTGATCGCCAAGGGTGTTTGTAAAGGCGATTTTTTTATCCGTCGGACTCCAGCTGACGCTTCCAGCGTAAAGTGGCACTGGCAAACCCGTGATTTTGGATTCCTTACCTGAAGCTATGTTTTTCAAATACAGGTTGTTGATGAAATTTTGGCGACTGGGTGAATAGTTTTTGGGGTTGATCCGCAAACCCGCAATGCGCAGTTCAGGTTGAGCCAATTCTTCCACCGAAGGGTAGGTACTCACTTCAGTCAACAACATCCATTGGCCTTTCTCATCCACACTCACATTGGGTGCAGGTTTGGCCAGGAGCATATCGGAAATGGTTTTGGGTGGTACTTTGTAAGCTACGTCTTCCTGAGCCAGCAGCAAGGGGGTACTAGCCAGGAGTAAAAAGCAGGTGATGGTGGATAAAAGTAGTCGAGTCATCATGACAATTGGTTTTATTTGCAATAAGATACCCACAATCTAAGACTTGGACAAGTATGGCAGACGCACATATCGTCGAGGGGGCGATTTGGCAGGGGATATGAGTGAGTAGAGTAGATGGAGTGCGGAAGTTCATGCTAAAATTCAGCGGACAGATATTACTTATTGAAACAAAACGTCCATTGTTAAAGAATTTTGGACAAGAGACATAGCGTGTTCATTTTGAATCAAACCAAAAGTTGTAATAAAAGTTAAAAAAATCGCTTTTGAAGTACCTGTAGATTGCTTAAAAATCGCGATTTTCGTTCGTAAATCATCGGCATATTTTTTTTCAATAATGAATGGATTTATTGAGAATTTCATTTCGCAAATTGTAATAACGTGGTCACGACGGTCAATCACAAGGTCAATTTGAGCTTTTTGATTGTCATAGTTACCCAACCATGCGGAAGAAATAGTTTGGATACCATTGATACCCAAAGCTTTTTTGATAGCCGATAAATGAGCAAGGCAAATTTGCTCAAAAGCATAACCACTCCAAGTACGTACTTCGGGGTTGTCAAGACTATTCAACCAAAAATCGGTATCCAAAATGCTGTTAGATTTAATAAACTTAAGATAAAATAAGGAGTAAAAATCAGTCAATTGGTAAAGTGCATTGCGGCTGTTTTTACCAAAAGTATTGTAACGGCGGATAAAATCGCTTTCTTCGAGTTCTCTTAAGATTTTAGTCGTATTGCCATTGTTTACGAGGTTGGCAGCTTTTAACAACTCTTCTCGTTCCATACCTTGCGCTTTTTTTGCTAAGGCTTCAATAACGGCAATGTGTTTGTCCGCGTTTCTAAAAAGTGAAGCATAGAGGTTATCAAACTCTTTTCGCAAGCCGCCTTTGGGGGTAAAACACAGCCGATTAATATTTTGAGCAGCACTTTGAGTCGTGTCCACCATATCTAAATAAAACGGAATACCACCGAGAACCATGTAAAATTGCAGCAATTGATAACGATCATACGTAGCCGATTTACTTTTAAAAAAGGCTTCACATTCGGCAAGCGTAAAAGGGTCAATAGGCATTTGATGCGTAACTCGGTTGTGCAAACCGCCGTGATTATTGATTAAATTGTTAATCATCCACGAGGCAGCCGAGCCACAGACGATGAGTAAAACATCACGTCTGGCACTTGCCCAACTGTTCCAAAAATGTTCTAAAGCGGAAACAAAGCCCGAATTGCGGCTATCAAGCCAAGGCAGTTCGTCCAGAAAGACAATTTTTTTTGATGCCGTACTTGTTTCCAGGGCTAATTCTAATTGTAAAAAAGCTTGAAACCAGTCTTTAGCTATTGGTTTTTCTTCATATTGAGGAAAATTTCGGACAAGTGCAGCATGAAAATTAGCCAATTGTTTATCAATTTTCGTTCGAGCTAAACCGGTTAATTGGAAGGTGATTTTATTTTCAAAAACAGTTCTAATCAAATAAGTTTTACCAACCCTACGCCGACCATATACTGCAACAAAAGCGGATTTGTCAATTTGTTCCAGTGTTTGCAATACCGCAATTTCTTCTTGCCTTCCTATCATTTTCTGTTGAATTTGGCTACAAAGTACAAAAAAATCGAGTTATAGCTGTTTATTGGTTATTAATTTCGGCTATAAGTATGTAAAAAATAGAGTTACAGCCGTCAATCAATCAAAAAAATCAACTCAATCTAACACTTGGGCGACTAGGGGATTTTCCAAAATCGCACAAGCTTGTTCAAAATCGGACACAAGGAGGTGATAGGTATTTTGATAAAAAATTGAAAAACAATACTTTATTCATTTGGCATAAAAATTGGCCTATTCCATACCAAATGCCTTCCCAATGCTTACAACTGCTCTAAAAATTGCCCTTCGCAATTTTCAAAAAAATCGCCTGTATACCCTCATCAACATCAGTGGCCTGGCCGTTGGGCTGGCCGCAACCTGGCTCATTGGCTTGTTCGTGTTGCACGAAAGATGTTACGACAATTTTGTGCCCGACGTAGATCGGATTTGTGCCGTGGGTCTGGATTTGAAATTTGGCGAAGATGAAGGGGTAACCACCAATACGC
>JAAFHQ010000304.1 GCA_013298445.1 Chitinophagales bacterium
GAAGCTTGGTACAAATCTTGGCTGGCTGCCTGCCATGCTGCGTTCAACTTTTGCGAAGCATTGTCGATGGCATCCAGATCCTGAGCTTTGTGGGCTTCATTGAGTTCGCTAAGGGCTGACTCAATGGCTGCCTTTTTGTCGGCTGGAATCTTGTCACCGTATTCCTTGAGTTGTTTTTCGGTATTGAAAATCAATCCATCGGCTTGATTCAACTTCTCTGCACGTTCGCGAGCCTTGCGGTCGGTATCAGCATTGGCAGCAGCTTCAGCACGCATCCGATCAATTTCTTTCTGGTCGAGACCAGTAGAAGCTTCAATACGAACACTTTGCTCTTTGCCCGTGCCTTTGTCGCGTGCAGTTACACTCAGAATGCCGTTGGCGTCGATGTCGAAGATCACTTCAATTTGTGGTAGGCCACGCGGCGCGGGTGGAATATCCCCGAGGATGAAACGACCAACTGTGCGGTTGTCTTTAGCCATCGGGCGTTCTCCTTGCAGTACGTGGATTTCTACGCTAGGTTGGTTGTCCGAAGCAGTAGAGTACACTTTCGATTTCTTGGTAGGAATCGTAGTGTTGGACTCGATGACTACATCGTACATGTTACCCATGGTTTCGATACCCAATGACAAGGGCGTTACATCGAGCAAAAGAACGTCTTTCACGTCACCACTCAATACACCACCTTGGATCGAAGCGCCAATGGCTACAACTTCATCAGGGTTAACCCCTTTGTTTGGTTTTTTGCCAAAGAAATCTTCTACGGCCTGCTGGATGCGAGGGATACGGGTAGAACCCCCTACGAGGATAACCTCATCGATATCGTTTTTGGTCAAACCTGCGTCTTGCAAAGCTTTGCGGCATGGATCCAAAGAACGTTGTACCAGTACATCGATCATCTTTTCGAACTGTGCTCTGGTCAACTTGGTGGTCAAGTGCTTAGGCACACCGTCTACTGCGGTGATGTATGGCAAGGTAATGTCCGTTTCGGTGGACGAAGACAAATCGATTTTTGCTTTTTCAGCCGCGTCTTTCAAACGTTGCAGGGCCATAGGGTCCTTGCGCAAATCGATGTTTTCTTGTTGCTTGAACAATTCAGCCAACCAGTCGATGATCACACCGTCGAAGTCGTCACCACCCAGGTGAGTGTCACCATTGGTAGATTTCACTTCGAAAAGACCTTCGCCCATATCCAAGATCGAGATGTCGAAGGTACCACCACCCAAGTCGTATACGGCAATGGTCATGTCTTTGTTGCGCTTGTCGAGGCCATAAGCCAAGGCAGCTGCAGTAGGCTCGTTGATGATCCGGCTGATTTTGAGGCCAGCGATTTCACCTGCCTCTTTAGTTGCCTGACGTTGCGAGTCGTTGAAGTAAGCTGGAACGGTAACTACCGCTTCGGTTACTTCCTGGCCGAGGTAATCCTCAGCTACTTTTTTCATTTTCTGCAGTACCATTGCAGAAATTTCCTGGGGCGTATACATGCGACCGTCGATGTCGACACGCAGTGTGTCGTTGTCACCTTTGGCAATGGTATAAGCAACGCGGCTCATTTCGCCTTGTACTTCCGAAGCGCGACGACCCATGAAGCGCTTGATGGAAGCAATTGTGCGCTTAGGGTTCGTAATGGCCTGGCGTTTGGCAGGGTCACCAATTTTACGTTCTCCGTTGTCCTGAAAACCAACAACAGATGGCGTAGTCCGCCGACCTTCATCGTTCGGAATTACCACCGGTTCGTTCCCTTCCATTACCGCCACACAAGAGTTAGTGGTACCAAGGTCAATTCCGATAATTTTTCCCATGTTCTTGTACTTTATGATTTTTATGAAGAGCCTTTTCGCAAATTGTAGTATTCGATCCGGCCCTGAAATTCTTGTTTACAGTTTTTTGTTAGCAAGGGATGTGCCAAATGAGGACTGGCAGAAGAGGAACTGACATTTGGGCAGGTGGTAGCGGGGAAGGAAATTTTTTTCGGACAAAATGGTGACTCTAGTTTGAGTTGCAGGCCAAAATGGCATAAAAATTTTCAATCTGTTGCCAACAAAAAGGGCTGCTGAAATCGTAGAAATCAGCAGCCCCTTTTCGAATAGATAAAAATACTATTATCCTATCACCGCCATGTCCCGTACTTTTTTGTAGGGATATACAGCAAGTGCTTGCTCCAAACAGTCCATTGCAGCATTCAAGGCAGTGGTGTTGAGCACGTATGCGATTCGTACTTCGTCAACCCCTAAGCCAGGGGTCGCATAAAATGCCTCTCCAGGGGCCAACATTACGGTAGCTCCATTGTACTCAAACTCCTCTAACATCCATTGGCAGAAATGATCAGCATTTTCTACGGGAAATTTGGCAAAACAATAGAATGCACCTCCTGGTTTGTAGGATACCACACCTGACATTTTAGTCAGGCGTTCGTACACCAAATCCCGGCGGCGGTGATATTCTTCGCGGACATTGTCCATGTATTCGTCATCCAGCTCACAGAGGAATTCCGACAACCATTGTCCAAATGCAGGTGGGCTCAGGCGCAGTTTGCCATAATTGCTCACCGCTGTCATCACATCCGGATTGCGGGTGATGATGGTACCAATCCGCGCACCACAGGCACTGAATTTTTTGGAAATTGAATCCAATACAATCACATTGTCTTCAAGTCCTTCCAGGCGTAAAACCGAAAAGAACTCTTGTCCATCGTAGCAAAAATCGCGGTAGACTTCGTCCACAATCAGGTACAGATCGTATTGTTTGACCAATAGAGCCAGTTGTTCGAGCAATTCACGTGGATAAAAAGCCCCGGTGGGATTGCTGGGATTATTCAGGAAAATGGCGCGGGTACGGCTGTTAATCACCCGTTCAAAATCCTGAATCTGAGGCATGGCAAAACCCGTTTCAATGGTGCTGGTCACAGGGCGTACCACCACATCAGCAATCTGGGCAAAACCATTGTAATTGGCGTAAAAAGGCTCTGGAATGATGACCTCATCCCCTTTGTCGAAACAGGAAAAGAACAACAACTGGTTGCCTTCCGATGCACCCGTAGTCACCATGACTTCGTCTTTGGTGATGTGGACGTCAAATTTTTTCATTGCCGCCGCAAATGCCGCTCGGGTGCTCGCCCAACCTTCCGTTGGGCTATATTCCAGTACCTTAATATCCACCTCACGCAAACGCGCCATCGCCGCTTCTGGAGTTGCGATATCCGGTTGGCCAATGTTGAGGTGATACACGTGCCGCCCTTTGGCCTTGGCACGTTCCGCAGAGCCTGCTAGCTTGCGGATGGGTGATAACGGGACGTTATGAGCCCGCTGCGAAATATTCGGCATTGCTTGTTAGTTTGCTAGCAATTGATCAAGAAAGTTTAGGAGTTGAGGAGTTGAGAAGTTGAGGCTCCGCCAGCGGTTTTGACAATGACGCTTGGGGACCCTCAACTTCTCAACTCCTAAACTCCTAAACTGTTTGGTGAGTAATCTGGTTAGGGCGGAAAATTAGTGCATTTTTGCCACTAGGCTGGAATAATTCCAGATTAATTTACGACGGCAAAATTCGAAAATCGGAAATTTCGATGGGGGTGCCCCACATTCCTCCTGACATAAAATCGCTTACTTTATGGGCTTCAACTTCAACAACCAAGCCGTCTTTCATGAGTTCAAAGGGCATATTGACTGGAAGCCAGTCCCCACCTTTGTCGTCTACGATACCCCAAATCCCACCCTCTAACTCGAGGTAGACTACCTTACCTTTGATTTTTCTCTTTCTCATCTTTTACGGATTTACTAGTTTTTCAATGGTATTGTGCAAATTCTGAATCATTTGATGCTGCTCACCAATCATCTGGCGTAGCGCTTTGACATCTTCCTGCACTGGAGACTGATTATGATGCCGTGCTGGCAAAAAGGGACTGATGTGGGTATGCACTTGCCAAACTTCTTGAATGTCAGACAAGTGTATATTGAATGACTCGTAGAAGGTATTGTCGGAGAATAAGGTCAAATGTTTGTTGTTTTTTAAATCGTTGTGAACTCGGTTGACCACAAGCGCTTCCTTCGAAACCACCACATAAACATGCTGGTTTTTAATACCTTGTTCCCATTGGCTTGGCTCAATAAAGTTACACACAACTTTATCCCCTTCAAAAAAAGTAGGCGCCATGTGGTCTCCATTGATGTCAAAAGAACGTTGGGGGGCATTATTGTTCAAGGCGGGCAAGGAATACGACGGCAATGATTGAATAAAAACAGGATTTCCAATTTCTTGCGCGTATTCCGGTTGCGCTGAGCATGGTATATGCAAGATACGTTCGTCGTTTTGTTGATTGGTAACAATGGTGAGGATACGTAATTCTTTGTCTTCTCCGGGTTTTAAAAACATCTCGCCTTCTCCGGTATACAAAAAAATGGGGTTCACCTGATAAACCTCAACTGCCTTGCGCAACAATTCAATGGTTACATCTCGACGCCCTTTTAATATTTCGCTTAAACTTTGAGGCAAATAGTCTAGTGATTGTGCAAATTGCCGACTGGAACGCACTCGATTTTCTTGTTTAAGCTGGTGATGGCACTGAATAAAGCGCTGAGTAACAATACTATTCATCGGGGGCGGTTTAGCAGTGATTTGAGCAAAAACACTGATCTAAACAAATGTAGGGAATTGGGTTTAGATTGGCTAGGTTTTTTGGTTGAAAATCTACATTGCCTCGATAGTGGGCAAAAATAAGTGCTCCTTTGGCCAAAGGAGCACTTATTTTTTTATTACCCCTTGTATAACTCCATTCCAGCTTTCACAGGAGATACTGTAGCTGAGCGCTCAGCTTCGGCTACTACATAATACTGTATTCCCGCTTCCAATTCCAGTTCGTATACACCATCTGCTGTTTTATTGGCAGCTTGTTCTTTAAAGATGCCTACACTTCCTTTGCGCCAAAAAACCCAAACTTGTTGTGCACCAGTTGCCTGGATGTTGATTTTGAGTTTATTTGCCGTTTTTTGGTGTTGAACCTTACTGACTACGGCCTCTTCCACAAATAGATAAGGTACAGCTTTCAGCGCGTCCCGGCGGCCATCCATCAAGGGTTGGATGCCTGGCACCGACTCACCACTGGCATCAAAAGATTCGGTCAATGAGTTTGTAAAAGATTTTTCAGGGTATAGCTTGTATTTGTCTTCTTTTAGGTGGGGGGCAATAAAAGTTTGCCACTCCTTCGCCCGTTGTAAATACAAGCCGTTCTCCAGGTAATCGCGGTAAATAGTCCGGCAATGGGCCAGGTACATTTTGCGATAGAGGTTATTGGCCAGTAGTTTGGTCACCAGGGGGCGTTTCGCATTCGACTCCTTATAGTGCACAAACAAGTGCAGGTTTTTCATCTCATCATTGGTCAACCTTTTCGCGCCATTCATCAGGCGAAAGCCACCGAAAGCAAGATTCAAATCCCAAATTACTGGATGAAAGCCACCTAGTGAATCCTTATAGAGGTAATAATTTTGGGAAAAAGCACCGATGTAACTATCCAAATTGAGCATCACATTGTTGAACGCCAATAGCCACAATGCCTGATCCACGTCCATCATTTGGGGGATATCGGTGGGTTTGTCCTGCAAAGTGCGGGTCAATTTGATCAAGTCCTGTGCTGCCTGTAGCGAATTGTATTCGTAGAGGTAACGGTAACACAGGGTATCCTCCCCCAGGTAATTGAGCGAGCACTTGTCTCCTTCCGGGCATTTGGGAGGTTTGGACATCGTCCAGGTAGGGTCTGCCTTGATGGTGGATCCATCGTGATCACCAAAAAAGCGGTCTAAAAAAGGCCCGTCAATCGACTCAGCGTTGGTGTAGATACCCAGTAATTCATCGTTGACGTAAACCTTGGCAAAATTGGCTTTAGGCGCTGGCATATAGTTTCGGGCTATTTCATAGGCCAAAACCTCGCGCACCATACTGGGATCGCGAAAACCATTGGACAGTTTCAAGGTCGTGTATCCACCGGGTAATTTTTTCAGGCGATCGGTATGGTTCACCTTAATGTTAAGTGGCAATTTGACTTGCCCACTTTTTCGTACATTGGCATAGGAGCTATTGCCTTTGTAGCGCACCCCTACTCCAGGGTATTTTACCCCATTGAGCACCATATCGGCCACCAGGCGCTCTTCCTGTTTCTCGTCCTTCAATGAATCCATGGTTAGTTTCCATTTGGGATTTTTGAAGTAGAGTTTGATCTCCACCAGTTTTTTGGGATCATAAATGTCCTGGGTATGGATACAATAGGGTACCAATACCAATAGAACAAGTAGCGTTAGATTAAACCTCATGTTATTTGTTGATTTCTTCCAAAGTAGCGGCGTGCCGCTCGAACATGTAGCGTTCGGGTGAATAAGCGATGGCTTTTACATTTTCAGCTTGAATGTAGTATTCGATGCGACTACCTCCAGCTTTCAGGCTTACCCCGTAGATGGAGTCTCCCGCCTTTTCATCCTGGTGTTGACCATCGTCGAACATCATTGCAGATTTGAAAGCTTCACGGGGGCCGAAACGATAATATACCGTAACCTTATTGGCAAACTCACTGATTTTGGCATTGATCTGGTAGTCCTCCATGGCATTGGCTACGTATTTATCCCGGTGTCTGGCCTTTACTTCCGAAATCGTTGGAGGCAATACTGCTAGTGCCGGATGCCGCTTGAGAAAACGTACTCTTTCATTCATCAATTCCACTATGCCTGGCACCTGGATGGTGCGACCAATGGTGGCGATCAAACTGCGTTCAAAATCTGTACTCGAATAGGCTTTATTGGCATCGTTGAGCAAGGAAGGTTTGATCAGTTCCTGCCATTGTTTTGCCTTGGTTTCATAGGTCCCGGTTAACAATTCGCCAAAGAGGATGGAACGCAGGTGGGCCAGGTATACTTTGGTGTAATAAGGATTGCTCAAAAGTTTGTTGATCAATGGCTTCAGTGGGTTATCTGCATTTAGCATAGGGTCCATTTGTTGCAACTGCAAGAGGTTCAAGTCAGAACCCCGGCCGCTGTACTTGTAGGAACCAAAGGTAAAATTGTAGTCACCAATCAGAGGTGTAAAACGACCATTGGCATCCCGGTACAAGTAATAACCTGTACTTTTACCACCACTGTAACTGTAGAGATTGACTAAGACGTTGTTGAAGGCCAACATCCACAGGGTACGGTCCACATCCAGAATGGATTCAATTTGTGCAGGTGCCTGATTGAGCACCCGGGAC
>JAAFHQ010000306.1 GCA_013298445.1 Chitinophagales bacterium
AAGAACTCATCAAGGCCAAAGCCGAGGCGGAAATCAAACTGCTCAAAGGGCAATTGCACCCACATTTCCTGTTCAATTCCCTGAACAACATTTACAGCCTGGCCTTGTCCAAATCTGAGCTCACCGCCGACAGCATCCTCAAACTCACCGAATTGCTCGATTACCTAGTGTATCGCGCCAGTATGGACACGGTGCCGCTGGCCAAAGAAGTGCAATTGCTGGAGAATTACCTGGGGCTGGAACAATTGCGCTACGGCGATAAACTCCAGGTAAAAGCGGACATTGCGGTACAAAACGACAGCATGGCCATCGCGCCCTTGTTGCTTTTGCCTTTTGCTGAAAACTGCTTCAAACACGGGGGAGTTGGTGCCGATGGAGTTTTCAGGGTGGAACTGCATTTGTATACGGATCATAAAAAACTGTACTTCAGCCTCAGCAACAGCAAACGTAAAAACACGAATAACACACCAAGCCACAGCGGCGGCGTAGGCCTGGAAAACATCCAAAAAAGACTTAACTTGCTGTATCCTGAACGGCACCAATTGCAGATTGTCAATGCCGAGGAGCAGTATGAGGTTACCTTGGAAATAACGTTCTAAGTTGAGGAGTTGAGAAGTTTAGGCTACCACGAGCGACGCTGACAAGGGCTTGTCAAAGTCGCTCGCGGTAGCCTAAACCGCCCTCAACCTTCTCAACCTCCTAAACTTTACCCAATGCCCTATAAATGTTACATCCTCGACGACGAGCCCCTGGCACTCAATGTCATCGAGCAACACCTGAGCAAGTTTGAACAGTTTGAGGTTTGTGGAAAATCTACCGAACCGCTACAGGCTTTGGGGCAAATCAAAGCCTTGCAGCCCGACTTGCTTTTTCTGGACATCCAAATGCCCGAACTGACCGGCCTGGACCTGATCGAATCAATCCAAAACAAACCCGCCATCATCATCACCACCGCTTACCGGGAATACGCCGTGGAAGGTTTTGAGCTGAATGTACTGGATTACCTGGTCAAACCCATTCCTTTCAAACGTTTCATCAAGGCCATCGACAAGTTTTTGGAGCAAAAAATCCACAAGACGATTGCTGAACCTAGCCCGGTCTCCCCAACCCCAGCTGAAGCCACTTTTTTATTGATCAAAGCCGAGCGCAAAACCATCAAAGTCCCCATCGAAGATATTTTGTACGTGGAGGGGGTAAAAGACTATGTCAAAATTGTACTCCGAGACCAAAAAATCATGACCAAAACCTCCATCGGGAATTTTTTCAATGAATTGCCCGCCGAACGTTTTGTGCGCATCCACAAGTCTTTTGTCGTAGCCATCGACAAAATTGAAGCGTATACCGCACACGATGTGGAGATCCAGAAGATGGAATTACCCATTGGACGGATGTACAAGGAGGCGTTTGTGGGGTTGATGGAGGGGCGGTAAAACCCTAATTCCCAGTTCTTGCTACCCGAAATCCGATGGCATCTTTTCTAGTACTGGGTACAAAACTACTCCGATGAAAAACGGTAGCCCGTCCGGCAGGACTAAACCAGGAGCCTCCTCGAAAAACACGAGTTTTTCCTTGTACCGGGCCACTTGGGTTAGCTTTAAAATCAGCCGTATAATGTGCAAACCAATCCCAAACCCATTCATTGGCATTGCCACTCATGTCGTACAATCCCAGCGCGTTGGCGTTTTTGAGGCTAGCTACCGGGACGGTCATGCCACGGTTTTTGCCCTTGAGCGAATTAGCCGTTTCTTTTGAAGCATTGAAGTTGATCTCCTGAGGGTCGGCCATGTTTTTACCATTGCCAAAAAGGAATGTTTCGCCCCCTGCCCTTGCAGCATATTCCCATTCCGCTTCGGTGGGCAAGCGAAAGCCAGTTGCGTTGAGTTTGAGTTGGTATCCTATTCCTTTTTGATCGGTAATGGCCTTTTCCAAAGGATTGTTTTCATTCAACCAGTAGCGATCGCTGAGCCAGTTGGCGTATTCCACCGTTTCAGGCCAAGTCACATTTACAACAGGGTGATTTCCCTGGTCTTGATATTTACCCAAAGAATCTTTAACCAGGTAGAATTTAATATCCTTTCCCGTGGTTGCACAGAATATGGCCCATTGCCAAACCGTCGTTTCTGTTTTTGCCAATTCAAAATTATCGACCCAAACCGGCTGGGTTAATGCATTGCTGTCCTGTTTGACAATGACATTTTTCCCCATGGCAAATTGCTTGCCCCCGGGCACCTTTAACATATGCGGATAATAACGGTGCATCAACTGGCGATAGGTCCGGTCATCGAGTTTGTTGGCATAAATGCGAAGTTCTTGCCTTTGTTTAGCAGAATCAAGTTTACTCAGGTTGAGTAATTCACGCTTTAAATCGCCCTTGTTTAACAAATTCGAGATGGTGTCCAACATGGAACGGGCACGCGTAAATTTACCTGTTTCTATGTGCCAAATGGCTGGCTCAAGCATCGCCATTCCAATCGTGTCTTGAAGGGTATCAAAACTAATGGCCGAAACCATAGTAGTCCAGGATTTTTCATAGTCCAGATTCAGGATTTGTTTTTCCGCATTTGCCAAAATAGCTTTAACAATTCCCGGGCTTTCTACACTCTTTGTTTTCTGTTCAATGATCTCTGCTTTCTGTTTTTTGATGGTAATCCGATTTTTTTCAATTTTAGCCTCAGCCTGCATATTAATTACCACCAAAAAAGCAATCGCTGCAAAAGCGAGCACATAAAGCCCAATGTTCAGGTAACTCCGCAGGGCTTTTTTGTTTTTAAGGCGTTGTTTACTTTGCTCCAGGAAGGGCACCCAATGTGGGTATTCTTCTCTGCGCTCAATGCGGTTTTTATACACCTCTACTTTGTTGAGATCAAACTCCAACAACAATCGATCTTTGTTCCTTTCTTCTTTTTCCCAGCGGTTGAATTCCAGTTGCAACTCACGAACAAAGGTTTTGAACTCTTTATCCTCGGCGGTACGCAATTCATGAATTTGTTTGGCGATGCTATCGTGTACCAGCTCGTAACGCTCGATGTTGTCTTCATCAGCACGCAGCAGTTTGGCGGTATCACAAAAGTAAGTAAGGGCGCTGCCCACCAGTTTCTCCGAGACCTGAAGCGTCGCGGCCAGATCGGCCCTTTTGCGGGAGCATTTTGTCCCTTCATCGGTGGCGAACTCATCGAGCAAACGTGGCGCCAGATCTTTGGGAGCTTCCAGTTCGTTCAAAAAATGTTGGGTATCTTCCAGTCGGGTCACAATGAAGCGGCGCAACACATTGCCCAACTGACCAACTGCTGCGATTCCCGCTGCGTTGAACAAAGGCCGCTGCAGGGTTTCCATTGCGTGCTGGTACAAGTAGTGGAGGTAAATTTGTAAGTAGGGCAAATGCACCGCTTGTTTGCCTTCTTTCAGTTGTAACAGGATCTGTTGCGCCGTGGTAGATTGATCCGCAGATTTTACTTCAGGTTCCGGTTTTTCCAGCTCGATGTCGTACAAAGCACACATCTGGGCGATCATGCTTTGTACCGTGCTATCTTTCATGGGCTCTACCCGAAAACGTTTCTCAAAAAGATTGGGCACCAGGGCCTCGTAGTCGTAGAGATAGCCGATGTATTCCTCCCGCATCGAAAGCAGGATTTTGCAGGGCAAATTGGCATTCAACAATAGTTGTAAGTCTTCAAAAAAGGCTTTGCGTTCGGCATCCTGGCCCAAGGTGAAAATCTCTTCAAACTGATCAAACACGAGGTGGATGGGAATCCAGCGGATTTCGTACAATTCCTGCAAGGCTGCGGAGAGATCGGTAATTGGTTCTTCCCGACCCAACAAACGGGCCAATTCCTGTCGAAAAGAGGCGTTGAGGTCGTCTCGACGGCGCACCGAAATACAATACCAACTGGTTAATTTATAAGCTTTGGGAAGTCCCGCGTTGATCAAACTGGTTTTGCCGGTTCCGGAGGCTCCGTAAATGAGCAAAAGCCGGGTTTGTTGCAGCAAGTGGTACAAAGCGAAAACTTCCGAATCGCGCCCAAAAAAGATGTCTTTGTCTCCAGGGCCGTAAGGTTCAAACAATTTAAAAGGGCTAGTGGCCATGGCTATGCAGTTAAGAATTGTGCTTTAAATTGATTCAGGTAGTGTTTCAGTTCCCAGGTATTGGTCATCAGGTGGTTGGCTTCATGGTTCTGTGAACTGATTTCACCGATATTCAGCAAGCTGATTTCTTCCAAGCTTTCATCAAATCGCCAAACTTCACCAGGGCGATCCACGGATACAAAATGAAAACAAGTCCGGGGATATCCTTCAGGTTGGTAATAGCCCGCGTAGAGGTAGATGTCCACTTCAGTATTGCTCTGGTTGATGAACACGTTGCGGTCGATCAAAAAAGGAAAGAGGTTAAGTGAAGGACTATCTACCCCAAAATCAGCCTCCGTAAAACAGAGAATGGAACGGTTTTCCAACATCTGCCCCCCTGTTTGGGGCAGTGGGTCCGACTCACGTAAGAGGAGCTTGGAGATGATGTTGTCAAATTCCTGGGGCACGTAACGCTGGTTGATCACCTTGATGTCGCGTACCGAGGCCATCACCAGCCCCAATTCAGTCCGAAAATGCAAAAATGCTTCACTAAGTTGCTCTTGTGCCTGGTAACAGCAGCGTACCGACTCCTCTTCACGCAGACGAACGCGTTGCCAATAGTATTTTTTGAGGCCCCAAAAGAAATCAGCCGCCATTTCAAATGCCGGACTGGCCAGGTAATCGAGGGTTTCGCTTGGCAAGGGATTAAACTGGTCATTCCACTCCGGGGTCCGGGCTGCATTAAGGGCAGGCAACAAATCCCGATAGAGTACAGCAGAACTTTGCAGGTGATTGCGCTGCAAAAAATGCTGAATGGAAGTGGCCAGCTCAGGGTTTGGTTTTTGCTTCAATTGCCACAATTGAGCCATCAATATAGCCGCTGCGTATTGCAAAAGATTGTCAAAAAAAACGGCATAATCGTACAACAAACCACGATAGTATTCATCATTGCGTAGGTCGACCAGAGCAGTGATGTCGCGCAGCCGAGTAGCAAGGGGCAAGGGTAAAACCTTGAGCAGCTCGGAAATTTTTCGATTGTCGGGTACATTGCCTCTGGCCAGGTTGGGTGCCAGGCTGCGGATACCGGCCATGGTCGAACCTTCGATTTTGGCCATCGCCTGGATGAGTTTGTTTAAAAAAGAAGTCTGGTTTAAGTTTGCCTCTCCCTGGGGTTCTGATTCCGTAAAAGGGAGGCGGTAGTCTTCTTGTTCTGCGCCCGGTTTGCAATACAAGCCCCAGGGAAAAGCATCCGTTTCTTCATTGGCCTCTCCTGGTACGCTGATCAGGGCGCGGGTGGCTACAAAATCTGCTTTCTTTTGCAATTTGCGCACATCCGTTTCTACTTCCTGGCAAGCCTCGCGCAGAGAGCGCCCCAGGCAAAGGTATTGGTACAACTGGGTAGACACCAAATACGCTTTATCATCACCGATTTTACAGCTGGTTGCAATGACAAAAGGAATCCCGGCACGATGGAAAAAATCGACCTGCCCACGCGTAGCACAACCATTGAGGAAAACAAGTTTCAGGCAATTGAAATGTTGTAATTTTTCGGCCAACGCAGCAGCGTCAGCATTGCCATCCGCCAATTGGATCAGGGTGGTATCGGCATGGCCAGCATAGTGCAACACTTCAATCTCCCGATTGGGGATTTTCAGTTCTTCGATCAGATCTTGAATGCTGGCATCAGGGGTGAGCACAACGTCATAACCCTTCTCGAAGGTTTTGTTCAGCGTCCGCTGGATTTCCTTGATTTCGTTCGACAATTGGTTGAGCCGATTGTCCGGATCATTGGCAGAGACGAGGAGAAGGGTTGGCATTTTTTTTGGGTTTATCCGGCGTTCGAGCAGTGAAAATAAAGAATTACTTTGAAATTTTATTCTATTTGTAAAAAACGTACCAATCAGCTCCAAAAGCCCCAGCTCTGTCCGAATAAGATGCTGTCCAAAAAATCAAATGAATGGGGCAACGCACTGTAGAGACGCACAGCCGTGCGTCTCTACAGTCCTCATTTCCAAATCCCCTTCAAGGTCCACAACTGCCCCTTTACCAAGTCCACTTTCCCTCCTTCACAAAACAGGGAAATGGAATCAAAGGGTGTGGTAGGGAAAAACAAATCCGTCAGTACCACCCGGCCTTCATCGGCAAAAAGTTCGATCGAAGAAACGTCCAACAGAATATGCATTTTCACTTTGCGGTCTTTGCTTTCACGGGATGCGATATGTACCTCCTTGCCAAACGCTTTTGAAAAATCGTTTTTGCCCGCTAGTCTCCGGTCGCTAAAAAATTGATTTTGAGCGGCGTCCATGCCGATGCGGTATTTTTCTCCATTGGCATTGCTGAGTTCAAGCCCCCATTTTACTTGTGGATCGCTTGGCAGTAAAACTTCCAGCTCCAGTTCTAATTGAGCAGGGGAGAGGCCGCTTTTTTTGCCAATATCCAAAGTGCCGCTCAGGGATTGAGGGCTTAGGGTAAAGCCCTTGGCGCGCAACTTCTTTTGCTCTGGCACGGTCTGGGAAAATATTCTCAGGCCCTCTGCAGTCTGTCGCAGGCTCAGTTCGCGGGCGACCGTAGTCGCGCTGCGCCAGGGATGAGTGGGTACATTTTGTGCATAGTCCCAATTGCTCATCCAACCCATGAACAAGCGCCGCCCTGCGGGTGCATCCGACCAGGTCACCCCCGCATAATTGTCGCGGCCCCAGTCCATCCATAGGACTTTGTCGGAAGCATTGTCGTTGCGGAAAGTTTTGCCATCAAACTCGCCGATGAAGTATTGGGTAGCCGAGCCTCCATTGGGGCCACCTGGGTTGATGCTTTGCAGCAAAATCCATTTGTTTTGATTGCTGCCGCTTACTTTGAGTGGAAAAAAATCGGGGCATTCCCATACTCCGCCATGGTTGCCATGCTCGGCACCGAAGTTGCTGAGGAAAGTCCAGTTTTTTAAATCAGGTGAACCATAAAAACGCACCTGATTTTGCGCAGCCAACACTACAATCCATTGTTTACTGCCCTCGTGCCAAATCACTTTGGTATCGCGGAAATCGCGAATGCCAGGGTTGGGGATTACGGGGTTGCCTTGGTATTTGGTCCAGGTACGGCCAGCGTCGTTGCTGTACGCGATGGATTGGTATTGAAAGTCGTTGCGGCCA